>JBOHBL010000643.1:0-1025 GCA_050698295.1 Rubrobacteraceae bacterium
GTTCGAGAAGGCGAGTGTCCGCGTACCGGATCCGGAGAACAAGCTGGCGAAGGAAGTGCATCCCAAGATCCGCGAGGCCTTGAAAGAAGAATTGGAGCATCACGAAGAAACGTTCCTCTCCGGCTCATATAGTCGGCGCGTTCAGGAAGGGCACCTCTCCGACGTGGATATCATCGTCGTCCTGAAAGACCCTGACGGAAAGTATGCGAACTCGGCCGAGGCGGCACTGAAAGATATACAGGACGCGGCGGGCGAGTCGGATCTCGTCCGCAGGACGCGCAAACGTGTCCGGGCAGTCAAGGTGTTTCTACACGGCCACGTGTTCACCGAGGCGAGTCCCAGCGTCGAGGGACAGGAGTTCACCGTCGACCTCGTCGCCGCGCGGCGTCCCGCTTCCGGTCGGGGACTCCTGCTTGCCCGGCATCTGCCGGATGAAGGCTACGACGATTGGCAACTCCTCGACCCCGAAGGGCAGAGGAAGGCGGCCATTGACAAGAACGGCGAGTGCGGCGGCTTGTACATTCCGGCGGTGAGAATCGTGAAGCACTGGAACCAGGGCGTGGGTAAACCGCTGCGCAGTTACCATGCGGAGGCCATTCTCTGGCACGCGCTCACCGGCTCCGTGGACTACGACGAAGCCGTGGTGAGGTTCTTCGACGCAGCCTATGAAGCTCTCGCTCCGAAGGCGCGCACCACGGATCCGGGTGATCCGGATTCTTACGTGGATGATCGGCTCGAAGACGACGAGCGAGCGGCCGCTCGAATCAAGGTCGAAAAAGCTCGCAGTGCAGCGCATGAGGCCTACGAGGCGGAGGATATCGAAGACGCTCTCGAAGGCTGGGTCAAGGTCTTCGGATCCTCGTTCCCCGCTCCGAGTACGATGCCGGAACGCATGAGGGGTATCCTGAACTCGGGCCAGGCTACAGCGATTGGGACTGGAATCCAGAGTGGATCCGGTCGAGACATCATCAGGTCGCGCTCGTGGAGGGGACTCTAACTGGAACCCGATCCCAGACTCATCGTTC
>JBOHBL010000644.1:0-6712 GCA_050698295.1 Rubrobacteraceae bacterium
GTATATATTCGCCGCCTCCGAGAGAGGCCCGACGCACTCCGGACACACTTCGGCGTCGGGGTGGCCGTGACCTTTCCTCTCTCCGAGGAGTTCCCGGAACCGATGCACGTCCACGAACACCTCGCCCTCGGCGAGCGAGACGTTCTCCCGACCGGCGACGAGCCAGCCTTCGGAGCGCGCGTCGGCGAGCGCGGAGAGGGTTCGCCGGAGCGAGGCGCGGGCCTTCTTTTGCCCGTACTGGGGCCAGAGGAGGTCGGCGAGGGTGTCGCGCCGGGCTGAGGTTCCGCTCACGGCGAGATACGCGAGGAGGGCGGTCGCCTTGCGCGTGTCGGCCTCGACCGGCGCGCCGTCCAGCTCTATCCTCGGGGATCCAAGGAGGAGAATTTTTGTCCGAGGCATGGATCCGCCTTCCACGTTTCGCTCCGAATAGATTATCCCGCTGGCGCGGCGCGGACGCAATAACTACGGGGAGTAGGGAGGCACTTGCTTCGCTCGTTTAGGGAGTGGGGAGTAGGGAAAGGTGGGGAATCGAGACTTCCGCCGTCGAAGTCTCCGACCGAATTCGACGAGAGTCCGTCGGGCGGGAAGGCGAGGGTATCAAAGCGGAGACAGTCGAGAACAAACCCTACTCCCCACTCCCTATCTCCCCACTCCCCGGAGCGGAGCGACGAAGGAGCGAAGCGACCTCACGGAACCGACGTTATAAGCCCTCCGTCCACCTGCAACGAGACGCCCGTTATGTACGAGGCGACGGGGGAGAGGAGGAAGGCTGCCGCTCGCGCGAGTTCTTCCGGCTCTCCGTAGCGGGCGAGCGGGATGTCCGCGCTGAAATTCCGTCGCTGTTCTTCGAGCGAGACGCCGAACTCCTTCGCCCGCGCCTCGTCGAGGGACTTCGAACGCTCGGTGGCGATGCGTCCGGGAGCGATGGAGTTCACCCGAGTTTTCGGGCCGAGGCTTTGTGAAAGAACCTTCGCGAGAGCGGCCACTCCCGGACGAAGGACGTTCGAGGAGTCGAGGTCTTTTATGGGCTGGCGGACGGACGAGGAGGTTATGAAGAGGACGGACGAGTTTTCGTTCATCTTCGGGGCGAGGGAGCGGAGAAGGCGAACCGGCCCTCCGATGAGGATGCGGAATGCTCTCTCCCATTCGTCGTCCGAGAGGTCGAGGGCTGAGCCGAACGGCGGGCCTCCTCCGTTTATGAGGACGCCGTCGAGGGCGCCGAGGCGATCCGCCGCCGCGACGACTTTGTCCACGCCGGAAGCCTCCGAGAGGTCGGCGACGCAGGTTTGGGCGTGGTCCCCGATATCACCGGCGACCCCTTCGAGTGCTTCGCCGTTTCGAGCGACGAGGAGGACTTTCGCGCCTTCTTCGGCGAGGGCGAGAGCCACAGCCCTTCCGATGCCTTTGCTCGCGCCGCAGATCACGAACCTTTTTTCCGCGAGTCCGAGGTCCATTCGCATCTCCTCTCCGTCGGATTTCTCCTCGACATCGTACATTCGGAGGAGATCTCGCGCGCGGCGGAAGTCCGCTTTTGTCGTGCTATGATCGTCCGCATGTCGCTCGCAGGTGGAATGAATTTGCGCCCGGTCGTACTTGCCGTCTCGGCGGCGACGACGGGTGTGCTTCCGGCTTTTCTGACGGGCGGCCTCGCCGTCCAGATCTCGGACGAACTCGATTTCGGGGCTGCGTATCTCGGCCTCGCCGTCGCTATATTCTTCGCCTCGGCGGCTCTCGCCTCGATAGTCATGGGACGCCTCGTCGAGAGGATAGGCTCCCACGGCGGGATGCGCCTCGCCGCCGCGACGAGCGCGCTCTCCCTCCTCGGCGTCGCGCTCTTCGCCCGGTCATGGACGGCGCTCGTCCTTTGCCTCGTCGTCGGAGGGCTGGCGAACGCGATGGCCCACCCCTCGGCGAACCTCTCGCTCGCGAGGGAGGTTCCCGAAAATCGGCAGGCGCTTTCGTTCGGGATCAAGCAGGCGTCCATCCCGACGGCGACGCTGCTTGCCGGTCTCGCCGTTCCGACGATAGCGGCGACGCTCGGCTGGAGGTGGGCGTTCGTCGGAGGGGCCGTGCTTGCCGTTGCGATATCGCTCTCCGTCCCGAAGGAAGACCACGCCGTCGCCCCGAAACCCACGAAAGAGGCCCGAAGCGGCGACGCTCGCTACCGGGCGCTCGCTTTGCTCGCGCTCGGCATCGGGCTGGGCTCGACCGCCGCCACCCCGCTCGGGGCGTTCCTTGTCGGCTCTTCGGTGGAGTCCGGCATCCGGGTCGGGACGGCGGGACTGCTTTTGGCTCTGGGAAGCGCGTTCAGTATTGTTGTTCGAATAGTCTTCGGGTACCTCGCGGACGGGATGAGCGGCGGGAGGCTGCGGCTTGTGGCGGGGATGCTCGCGGTCGGGATATTCGGTTTCGCGCTGCTTGCGACGGGCGCGCCCGCGGCCATCGTCGCGGGGACTTTGCTCGCCTTCGGGGCGGGGTGGGGGTGGCCGGGGCTTTTCAACTTCGCGGTCGTTCACTCAAGCCCCGGCGCTCCGGCGGCGGCGACGGGCATCACCCAGACCGGGGCTTCGAGCGGGGCCGCTTTGGGTCCCCTCATCTTCGGTTTCGTCGTCGAGGCGACTTCGTATTCGACCGGGTGGCTGGTGTGCGGCGGGATCTCCCTCGCCGCGATCATCGCCATCCTCGTCGGGCGGAGGATGCTCCTCAGCGACCGGGCCGCGACGGTGGGGCAGTGAAGGTTCTCCGGGGCATGACGGCTGATGAAGATGGTCTGCCGAAGGTCGGCGCTAGCGGACGCTATCTTGGTGCGAGGCCCAGAGGCGGGTTTCGTGACATTGACGTGGATGAGAGTGGGATGGTTTATCCGGGGACGGGTGGAATGTCCGTGTCGCCGCTCCCGCCCACGAACCTGCCCGAACACAGACGTCCGCCCGAATTCGGGGGCTATGGCGAAGACCCGGTATACGAGTTCGACACCGACGAGTTGCCGCCCGCGCTTTCGTACCGCCCGGATCCAAACAACCCCGAGCGGCGCGGCGCATGGCGTTCGAGAACTATCAGCGAGCCATCCACGAAACACGCGGTTCATGGCGGCTCGTGCGATAATATTTCGGGAGGTGAGCGTGATGGAGCAACCCCGACATGACAGGGTGGAACAGCGGATCGAGCGTCTGGCTTACGCATCAAAGCCGGAAGCGCTATACGATCTATCGGAGGAGTTGCTGAAAAGCGGCTACCCACGCGAAACGCTCCTCGAAGACTTCAAGCGACTCGTCCTCAAACTGCGCGCCGCCGACCGGGCAGACCTGGAAGACGACGTGCTTGAAGTTCTGGACGTTCTCACAGGCTGGTGCGCTCCGAACGCCCGGCTTTGAGGGCAGGCCCGATCGGGATGCTCGTTCGCGACGACGGGATAGGGGCTTGAGCGGCCTTTCCAGATACCCGGCGAGCGTCGTCGCCGCTCTGGCGATCATGCTCGGAACGGGCGCGGTTTCCTATACTCCTCCCGAAGACCGCTCGTACCCGGCCCCCGTTCCGCTCCGTATCTCCGGTCTCATCGGAAATTCCTCCGGCAACGTCGTCCCAATTCCTCCCGAAGACGCCGAAGGAGCCTCATACTTGCCTCACAGCAACGTCCTTCGCCTCCCCGACGGAAGGTTGCAATACGTTCCGGAGGACTCCGAAACTCCGATTACGGTCCCCCCGGACGACCCCGGCGCGATGCGCTCCGCCGCCGAGACGCGGGCGTGGCTCGAGAGCGGAGACATTCCGGGTTCCACGCAAACGGAGAAGCAAATATCCGCCCGTTCCCTCCTCAGCCTCCGTCTCCTCACGAAGCCGAACGGCGCGGCGCTCGCGGCTGTGAACGATCGCTGGGACTACGCATGGCCCCGCGACGCGAGCTGGACGGCAAGCGCGTTCGCCGCCACGGGACACCACGAGGAGTCGAGGGAGATTCTGGAGTTCCTCGCGGCGGTTCAGAAAGAAGACGGCACGTGGGAGGCTCGCTACCACGCCGACGGAAGCCCGGTTCTCGACGGCCGCGCCCCGCAGCTCGACGCGACGGGATGGTTCCCGTGGGCCGTGTGGCTCCACGCCGAGACATCGCCCGGCGGGGCGGAGGAAATCGAATCCCTATGGCCTTCGGTGAAAAGGGCGGCGGACTCCGCGTCAAGCTCCCTCGGGGCGGACGGGCTTCCGCCGGGGGGCGCGGATTACTGGGAGACGCCGACCCTCATGCCGAACCTCGGGACCGCGGCTCCGCTTCGGACCGGACTCCGCGCAGCCGCCGACCTCGCGCAGAAACTCGGACACGATGAAGAGGCCGAGCACTATCGCGACGCAGCCTCACGCCTCGACGATGCCATCGAGCGCGACTTCGCGCCGAACGGATACACGCGAACCACATGGCCCATGAGCGGACGCGACTCGGCCATCACATTCCTCGCCCCGCCTTTCGCCCCCCACGACCCCGGACTCTCGCGGGAAATCCGAAGAACCGAAGAAATCCTCACCGCCCCGAACGGAGGGGTCGTGCCTGGGGAAAGGTGGCCGCAGGAGCCGACCGTATCGTGGACGCCCGAGACCGCCTTCTTCATGCTCGCCGCCGCGTCGAGTGGGGACGGGCGAGAGGCTCGCCGCATCCTCGGCTGGCTCGCCGCGCGCCGGACGAGCCTCGGCGCCTTCCCGGAGAAAGTGGATGGAGGCGGAGAGCCGAAGGCCGCGGCGCCGCTTGCATGGACCGAGGCGATCGTCGTGCTGGCGCTCGCGGCGGAAGAAGGCTCTTTGCCCGTGCCACCGGCTCCGTGAACCTCTCCTTCGAGCCGATGGACGACCTCCGAAAACAACTCATCCCGAGAACTGGCCGCCGCCGGCAGGTGGACGCCCTGGCGCGCACCCTCGCCGGGTGCGCCCCCACGGACGGCGCGTGCGAGAATGGCGACCGGCCAGGACACCACATAGACTCGCTCGTCATCAGCGGCGGCGGCAACGACGCCTAACTTCGCGGACATCGTTGAGATGTGCATGCTGGAGAGCGACTGCGGGGACAGGGAGAGGACGTCAACCAGTTGGTCACCGAAGGGCTGGGAGGGCTGCCTGCTCGCTACGACGCTCTCGCAACGGCCATCCACAACCAGAACCCGAACGGACGCCCGCCGTTGAGCGTGAGCGAGGTCTACCTCACCCAGTACCCGGACCCCACGACCAGCGACGACGGCCTCACCTGCGGCTCCATACTCGGCGACATCATCTGGACCAAGAGCATCACCCGCCTGGAGTCCCTCTGGGCGCGCTCGAACGTCATCGTGCCGCTCAACCAGACCATGGCGGACGCCGCCGCCAGGAGCGCCAACCGCGGCTGGACGTACGTGGACGGCATCTCCGACCAGTTCTTCGGCCACGGCTACTGCGCCAACAACCGCTGGATCGTTCAGCCGATGGATTCCAGGAGGATGCAGGGACCCTTCCGGGTGCAACCCTTCGAGGAATGGGAGCACACGGACATTCTGGGGAGCCAGAAGGGCATGATGCACCCCAACGCCATGGGCTACGGCGCCTACAGCAACTCCCTGGCCCCGCTCCTGCGGAGCCAGTTGGATCAAACCCCCGTCCCCTCGCTCGGTCCGCTGCCCGCCTTCAGCTCCTCGGCGAGCGTGCCGGACGCGGCGAGCAAGTGGGGCGAGAACGGCTGGATCACCGGCGCCGCGGGCGCCGGCTCGGCGGAGCTCGACGAGGCCGCGGTCACCGTGGCCGTGGACAACCCCTCCGGCATAGCCTCGGGATCCGTCGTGATCAACGGCGTCGGCCCGTGCAGCAACACGAGCGCCGTGCAGTGCTCGGTGGTGGACGCGAGCGCGCAGCGCAAGGAATGGCGCTTCCGCTTCCGCGAGGACGGCATCCACAGGCTCGAGTTCACGGCCCAGGGCGACGACGGGCAGTCCGCCTCCTACGTCTACGAGGCGCGCGTGGACCTGAACGACCCGGAGGCCACCGCCGAGGCCGCCCGCCCGCCGGACGAGAACGGCCGGCACACCTCGCCCGTGGACGTGACGCTGCGCGGCGCGGACCAGCTTGGCTGCTCCGGGGTCTTCAGGATCCAGTACACGGTCGGCGATGGGCCCGTTCAGGAGACAGCGTCGGGCGACAAGGTGACGCTGCAACCCGACGAGACCCGCCTGCGGTACTGGGCGGTGGACCACGCGGGCCGCAAGGGCGCCGTGCGGGACTTCATAGCCCGCGACAGGATCGCCTTCTTCAGCAACCGGGACGCCCCCTCCAGCGCGGAGGGCGGGCACGTCTGGGCCACCGACACCGACGGCGCGTTCCCGACGCGCATCACCGACAGCGACGTGGGCGACCGCACCCCCGCCTTCTCCCCGGACGGCAAAAAAGTCGTCTTCGCGAGCCTGCGGGGCGGCACGGAAGACTTCGAGATCTACGTGTCCAACGCCGACGGCTCCGACCCCGTCCGCCTCACCGACAACGCGGCGGACGACCGCAGCCCCGCCTTCTCCCCGGACGGAAGCAAGATAGTCTTTTCGAGCAACCGGGACGGCAATTGGGAGATCTACACCATGAGCGCCAACGACGGCTCCAACCCCACCAACGTCACCAACAACCCGGCGACCGACAGCCAGCCCGACTGGGGCCTCGTCTACAACGACGCCTTCGACGATTCCCGCGCGATCCACGGCAGCGCGGACTCTATAGT
>JBOHBL010000645.1:0-12160 GCA_050698295.1 Rubrobacteraceae bacterium
CCCGAAAAGTCCCCGGTCGCGAGGTCGCGGTCGGCCTTCGTGGCGAGCACGACGCCGTCGGGCAGACCACCCATCTCTTTCAGGACCGCGCCTATGCGCCTCTCGCTCTCGCCGTCGCCGTAGGCGGCCGCGGTGTCGAGGAAGTTCATGGGGCTCTCGAAGACGGCGGCGAGCGTCTCGCGCGCCCGCTCCTCGGAGACCGAGTAATCGTAGGTGTCGGTCATGTCGCCGAGCGGCGCGCACCCGACGCAGAGGGGAGAGACCATCAGGCCCGTTCCTCCCAGAGGACGCCGGGACGACCCATCGGCTCCGTGTTCCGTCATTTTCTCGACACCTCCGTTTGGACTGTCGCTCACGAACGTTCGAGGAGCGGCTCGTTCCACGCCTCTCCGGTCGGGAACTCGAACTCGTCGAGCGACTCGCGTTTGATCTCGACTGAGTAGCCGGGGGCTTCGGGTGGGACGTAGCGTCCGTTCTCTACTCTCACCGGGTCCACGAAATGCTCGTGGAGGTGATCCACGTATTCCAGAACGCGGTCCTCCAGCGAAGCTCCGACGTAGATGTAATCGAAGATGGATAAATGCTGGACGTACTCGCAGAGGCCCACGCCGCCCGCATGCGGACACACCGGCACCCCGAACTTCGCGGCCATGAGCAGGACCGCGATGACTTCGTTGACCCCTCCGAGACGGCACGAGTCGATCTGGCAAAAGCTGATGGCGTCGGCCTGGAGGAGCTGCTTGAAGACGACCCGGTTCTGGCAATGCTCGCCGGTGGCGACGCCGATGGGCGCGACGGCCTTCGCTATCTCCGCGTGTCCGAGGACGTCGTCGGGGCTGGTGGGCTCCTCGATCCACCACGGGTCGAACTCCGCCAGACGCTCCATGTTCTTTATGGCCTCGTCCACGTCCCAGACCTGGTTGGCGTCCATCATCAGCTTCCGGTCGGGGCCTATTTCCTCACGCAGAATCCTCGCCCGCCTCATGTCGTCCTCGACGTCGCCACCGACTTTCTGCTTGAAGTGCGTCCAACCGGCTCCGACCGCCTCGCGGCAGAGCTGCCTGAGCTTCTCGTCGGAATAACCGAGCCAGCCGGCGCTCGTGGTGTAGGCCGGAAAGCCGTTCTTCAGCATCTCGGCCTCGCGAGCGGCTTTGGTCGGCTCGTTGCGCTCCAGTATCTCCAGCGCCTCGTCGGAGGTGAGCGCGTCGGTGACGTAGCGGAAGTCCACGCAGCGAACTATTTCCTCGGGGCTCATGTCCGCGAGGAGCTTCCAGAGGGGTTTGCCCTCCGCCTTCGCCCAGAGGTCCCACACCGCGTTTACGACGGCGGCGGTGGCGAGGTGGATGACACCTTTTTCGGGACCGACCCAGCGGAGCTGGCTGTCCCCCGTGACGTGTCGCCAGAACGCGCCCATGTCTCTGGTGAACGACTCCAGACTTCGATCCACGACAAGCGGAGCCAGGGATTCTATCGCCGCCACGCACAGCTCGTTGCCGCGTCCGATGGTGAAGGTGAGGCCGTGACCTTCGAGGCCGGCGTCGGTCTTTAATATTGCGTAAGCCGCTGAATAGTCCGGGGCTTCGTTCATCGCGTCGGAGCCGTCGAGGTTCTTCGAGGTCGGGAAGCGGATGTCGCGGGCCGTGACTTCGGTGATCCTCATCGCGCCGTCATCCCGCCGTCCACGACCATGCACGCCCCGATGACGGAGGCGGATTCATCGGAGGCCAGATACGCGGCCATCGCGGCGATCTCCTCGGGCTGGACGAAGCGTCCGTGCGGCTGGCGAGCCTGCATTATTTTCTTTGCCTCCGCCGGGTCGTCGTAGCCGCTCGTGATGCGGTCGATCCAGGGCGTCTCCACCGTACCCGGCGCGATGCAGTTGACCCTGATGTTTTCTTCTACGTGATCTATGGCGGCGGCGCGGGTGAGCGCGAGGATGCCTCCCTTCGCGGCGCAATACGCCGCCCGGTCCTTCAGTCCCACGAGCGCCGCGATGGACGACATGTTCACTATCGAACCTCCGCCAGAATCCCGCATCGCGGGCACGGCGTACTTGATCCCCAGAAACGTCCCTTTCAAATTGACGCTCATCATGAGCTGCCAATCGTCGAGGGAGGTGTCCGGGGCTGTGGCCGCGACGCCGACGCCCGCGTTGTTGACCATCACGTCGAGGCTGCCCCACTCGTCCACGACGCGCTTCACGAGGGCCTCGAATTCTTCGGGCTTCGTGACGTCGGTTTTATGGACCAGGGTTTTGCCCTCGATCTCCGCGGCTGTTTTTTCCGCCGCTTGTTCGTCTATGTCGGCGAGGGCGACGAACGCGCCTTCGCTCGCCAGCCGCAGCGATATTTCGCGCCCGATCCCACTCCCCGCTCCGGTGACTATGGCCCTCTTGCCTTCCAGTCGCTTCAACTCGCGCCTCCCTTCTCTGGATCTCTCATCGCCGCCCTTTTCGCGGCGTCTTCCGTGTCGGCGAGCGCCTGTTTTACGCTTTTGTTCCCGATCAAGGCTTCACGGATACCTTCCCACACGACATCCTCGACCGCCGGGTAGTTCTCGTGCTTGGGGGGTATGATCGCCACTTCCTGAGCCCCCGCGAGCAAGCCCCACCGCCTGCCGGCCAAAGACCCCGACTCCACCCCGCTCCGCGCTTCTTCGAGGGCGCCTCCCCTCGCGGGAAGCGTCCCGAACTTCGCCTCGAACGCCTGCGACTCTCGCGAGGCCAGGAACCGCAGCAACTCGACAGCCGCGTCCCGGTCCTGAACCGTATGGGGAATGGCGAAGCTGTGACAACCTCCGTAGATGAAGCGTCCCGCCGGCCCCTCCGGATACGGTGCGAGGTCGTACTTCCCTCTTACCGCGCTCCCCTCCTCCTCGTAGACGTGGAAGCCGCCCGGCCAGTCGGTGGACATCGCGGCCTTCCCCTCCCGGAAACAGGCGGCCACCTCGTCGTAGTGCCAATTTGGAGTCTCCGGCGGCGCGGCCTTCTCGTAAAGCTCCTTGAGCAAAGCGAGAGCGGCCTCTCCGGCCTCGTCGTTCAGCCGCGGGACCGGAGGACCTTCTTCCCCGAACATCTCGCCGCCGTGCATGGCGTGAAGCTCGTAGAAATGCCCGAAGAGCCCGGACTCTTTGCCGGGAAACACGAAGCCGTGAATGCCTTCCGATTTCAGGCTCGCCGCTTTTTCGAGCAACTCCGTCCATGATTTCGGCGGTTCGTCGAGGAGGTCCGTCCGGTAGTGGAGGAGCTTCACGTCCAGGTTTCGCGGGATGCTGTGGAGAGAGCCGTCGATCCGCGCAAGCTCCATCGTACGCTCGGAGAAGTCGGCAAGCTCGTTCTCTCTTAAATCCTCATCGAGCGGCGTGAGCCATCGCTTCTGGCTGGGCGCGTATTTGGTGTGGGTGGAGATGAGGTCGTACTCAGCCGTTCCCGAGCCGAACTCTTTTGCTATCCGCTCGTTGAGGTCCGGATGGTCCCTCGACACCACCTTCTCCACCTCGACGCCCTCGATCTCCTCAAATTCCCCGATCCTCGCGTACAAGGGATCGTACATCGGCCCGCCCACCAGAAGAACCTTCAACCTCATCTCCCTCGAAACCCCTCTCGTCCGATTTCGCCCCTTCACGGTACAGACGTGCCTTATCTATGTCAATAGTCTGATCTATAAAACTAATTCAACGTATACATCGTATTTCGATGATCCATTTACAAAAATTAATCTGATGTATCGCTTGACATGGGTAAGTCCGTCGGGCTAGGATAGCGTTGGAGTCGGAGGAGGAAGGTTTTCGGGCGATGGCGCTCACGGACGAGGCGATCGGGAAGTTCAAGGAGATGATCCTCTCCGGGCGGATACGGCCTGGGGAGAAGCTCCCCGTCGAGAAGGAATTGGCGGAGCAGCTTGGGCTCTCGCGCAGTTCGCTCCGGGAAGCGGTGCGCGCTCTGACTTTGATCGGGGTCCTCAAGACCCGGCGGGGGGATGGGACCTACGTGACGAGTCTGGAGCCCGAGCTTCTGTTCGGGGCGACGGGGCTCGTGATGGACCTGTTGCAGGGAAGCACGCTCGTCGAGCTGGTCGAGGTGAGGCGTCTTCTGGAGCCGGGAGCTACGGCGTTGACGGCGGCGCGGATCGACAATGCGAACCTCGCGCGTTTGAAAGACTGCATGGAGCGCATAGACGCCGCCCGCGACATCGAGGAGTTGATCGAGGCGGACGACGAGTTCCACGCCATCGTCGCCGACTCCGCCGGGAACGCCACCCTCTCTTCCCTGCTTCGCAGCCTCTCGGGCCGGACGCTTCGAGCGCGGCTCTGGCGCGGCCTCACGGACGACGACGTCATCGAGCGCACCAAAGCCGGGCACCACGCCATCTACAAGGCCATAGAGAGCAGAGACCCCGAACAAGCCCGCGCCGCCGCCACGATGCACGTCCTGGAGACAGAATCCTGGTTCCGGAGAGTGGCGGAGGCCAACGAACCGAAAATTGCAGAGAGGCGAGCATGACGGAGAATGGTGAGCCGGTCGTCCGGCTGCGGGGGGTGTCCAAAGAGTTTCCCGGCGTGCTGGCGGTTGACGACGTGGACCTGGAGATCATGGCCGGTGAGGTCCACGTCGTCGCCGGGGAGAACGGGGCCGGGAAGAGTACGCTAATGAAGCTGCTCTCCCAGGTCGAGAGGCCGAGTCGGGGGGAGATCGAGCTCGGCGGCGAGAAAGTCGAGTTCCACGGCCCGCGCCACGCGCAGAGTCTGGGGGTGGCGATGGTCCACCAGGAGTTCGCCCTCGCCCCCCACCTCTCGGTCGCCGAGAACCTGTTCATGGGGCGCGAGCCGGGACGTTTCGGGTTCGTCAACCGCCGCGCCGAGAAAGAAGAGGCGAGGGAGCTGCTCGAACGGGTCGGGCTCGGCATCGACCCGGATCGTCTCATCTCGAGCCTCACCGTCGCGGATCAGCAGCGGGTCGAGATCGCCAAAGCCCTCGCCATAGACGCGAAGGTCGTCATCATGGACGAACCGACCGCGACGCTCGCCGAAAAGGAGATAGAAGGACTCTTCGAGGTCATACGGGACCTGACGTCCCACGGGCGGGCCGTGCTTTACATCTCGCACCGGCTCGATGAGATCTTCCGCGTCTCCGACCGCGTGACCGTGATGCGCGACGGCAGAGTCGTAGACACGCTGCCCGCCGCGGACCTCGACGAAGACAAACTCGTCCGCCTCATGGTCGGGCGCGAAGTCGCAAACCTCTACCCGAAACCGGAGGCCGAGATCGGAGAGGCGCTGCTGAAAGTCAGCGGCATCGGTCGCGGGAGCAAGCTCGCGGACTGCTCCTTCGAGGTGAGGGCGGGAGAAATACTGGGGTTCGCCGGGCTCGTCGGAGCCGGAAGGACGGAGCTCGCCAGAGCGGTATTCGGGGCGGACAGGATAAATTCCGGCGAAGTCGAACTCGAAGGGAGGAAGCTCAAAATAAAGAAGCCCCAGGACGCGATAGACGCAGGCATCGGCTATCTCACCGAGGACCGCAAAGGCGCGGGGCTCGCGCTCCAACTCGGGATAGACAAGAACATCACGCTCGCCAGCCTGCCCGCCTCGTTCGGCTTCATCAACCTCAAAGAAGAGCGGCGCATCGCCGAGAGGCGCAAGGAGCAATTGAACATCCGCGCGCCCTCGATCCGGAGCAGGGTGCAGGTCCTCTCCGGCGGCAACCAGCAGAAAGTCGTCGTCGCGAAGTGGCTGGAGACGAAGGCGAAAGTCCTCTTCTTCGACGAGCCCGCGAGAGGCATAGACGTCGGAGCGAAGGCCGAGATGTTCTCGCTCATCGGAGAGCTTGCCAAAGAGGGGCGTGGAATAGTCCTCATCTCGTCCTATTTGCCCGAGCTCATAAACATGTGCGACAGGATTCTGGTCATGCACGAAGGGAGGGTGGCTGGTGTGATCCCCCGCGAGGAATTCTCCGAGGAACGCATCATCGCGCTCGCCACCGGAGTGAAGGAGGCCGTATGACGGACACGCCCGTCACAGAAGAACGAAGGTCCATCGGGGCCGCTCTTAGGGAACGCTTCTCCGACGCCGTCTCACAGTTGGCGGCGGCGGGCGCGCTCATCGTCGTCTTCGTCTTCCTCTCGCTCGCCTCTCCGGCCTTCCTCACCGCCGACAACCTCTTCAACATCGGCAGCCAGACGGCGGTCGTCGCCGTCATAGCCATCGGGATGACGCTCGTCATCATCACGGCGGGGATAGACCTCTCGGTGGGCTCCGTGGCGGCTTTCTCCGGGGTGATGGGCGTGATGATGATCGTGGACTTCGGCTTGCCGGTCCCGCTCGCAATTCTCGGAGGAGCCTTCGTCGGGGCTGGCTGCGGGCTCGTGAACGGCTTCCTCGTCTCGACCGCCGGGCTCAACCCGTTCATCGCGACGCTCGGAATGCTCTCGGTGGCCCGCGGACTCGTCTACATCTTCTCGGACGCGCAGGCCATCTTCGGGACGCCGGACTCGTTCAGACTGCTCGGCCAGGGGGTGCTCGCGGGCGGAATCCCAATACCCGTCGTGGTCACGCTCGTGATCGCCGTTATCGGCTTCATCGTCCTCTCGCGGACGAAACTCGGCAGGTACGCCTACGCCATCGGCTCGAATTTGGAGGCAGCGAGGTTATCCGGGATTCCGGTGCGGCTCTATCTGACGCTCGTGTACGTCATCTCCGGCGCGCTCGCCGGATTCGGGGGCATGATCGCCGCTTCCAGGGTCAACTCGGGACAGCCGAACTACGGCGTGGGGTTGGAGCTCGACGTGATCGCCGCCGCCGTCATCGGCGGAGCGAGCCTGTTCGGGGGACAGGGCACCGTCATCGGAACGCTCATCGGAGCATTCCTCATCGCGCTCATAAGGAACGGCTCCGTCCTGCTCGGCGTGGACATCTTTTACCAGCAGGTGATCATCGGCGTCGTCATCTGGATCGCGGTCTTCTGGGACCAGTACCGGCGCAAACGCCTGAACGCCTCGTCGGAATGATGGAATACGGAGAAAGGAGAAACATGCGTAAAAGACGCGCATCCATAGTCGCCCTGGGAACGATACTCGCCCTCGCGGCATGCGGCGCTGAAGTGAGGGAATCCGGGGGCGGCGGAGAAGGAGACGGCGGAGATCAGGACGGCCCCGTGCAGCTTGCGGTCGTGCCGAAGGCGGTGGGCTTCGACTTCTGGGCGACGGTGAGGGCCGGGGCGGAGTGCGCCGCCGAGACCGCCGAGGGCGACGTCTCCGTCCAGTGGGACGGCGTGGCGCAGGAGACCGACGTGACGGGTCAGGTCAACCTGCTGCAGAACTTCGTCTCCCAGGGCGTGGACGGCCTCGTGTATGCCGCCACCGACGCTCAGGTGCTGGCCGATGTCTCTCAGAACGCCCTGGATCAGGGGCTCGTCGTCACGAACATAGACTCCGGCACCGACCCGCAGCCCGACGAGGTCCCGGTCTTCGCCACCGACAACGTAGCCGCCGCCGAGGACGCCACCGAGTTCCTCGTCGAGCAGCTCGGCGAAGAGGGCGGAGAGGTCGCCTTCATCCCGTTCCAGCCCGGAACCGCGACCAACGACACCCGCACCGAGGGCTTCGAGAACGTGCTGGAAGAGAACCCGCAGGTCGAACTCGTCGCGACGCAGTCCAGCGAGAGCGACTACAACACCGCGCTCCAGGTCACCCAGGACATCCTCACCGCCAACCCCGACCTCGACGCCATCTACGCCGCCAACGAGCCGGGAGTCCTCGGCGCGGCCGAGGCCGTCCGGGGCGCGGGCCTGGCCGGTGAAGTCATCATCGTCGGGTGGGACACCGCCCCGGACGAGCTTCAGGCCGTGAGGGACGGCGTAGTCGCCGCGCTCGTCGCCCAGAACCCCTTCCGCATGGGTTACGACGGCGTCAACGCGGCAGTCGAAGAAATCCGTACCGGAGAGCCCGTCGAGGGTGGAGACACCGGCGCGACCCTCGTCACCGGGGAAAACATAGACGACGAAGAAGTCCAGGCCGTCCTCGACCCGAGCTGCGACAACCCGCCCACGGAATAATACCGGATCCGAAAGAAGATGTCCTGGGGGTGCGGGCATCTTGCCCGCATGAGCGAACGAAGGTATCGCGGGCTGGAAGCCCACGCCCCAGGATGCTCACTGTCCCCAGGGAAAGAATACGACTCCCTACATCCTGACGGTTCGAAGACGTTCGAGCGTCTCGCGCCGCCACTTCTCCGTCTGGCGGAGTTCGTTGAAGGTATAGATGTGAAAGCCCGCGAGCTTGCTTTTCGGGGATATGACAGTCGGCACGAGGCTTTTGATGAGTCGATCCGGCGCGTATCCGCCGGAGAAGAGCTTCAGCAGCCAGTTCCGGTGCTTGCGAAGAAAACGCGCCGATTCCCCAAGACCTATCTTTGACGAAACGCGCATCAGCTTCTGTTTGCCCACCACACCGGGAAGCCCGATAAAAAGCGGAAGCCTCACCCCCCGGTCTCGGACGGCTTCGATCCAACCGGCCGTCACATCGGGATCGAAGCAGATCTGGCTGACGATATACGTCGCGTACGGGGCTTTTTCGTACATCGCCCGAATCGTCGTCTCATCGCTGATGATCGGATGACTCTCCGGATAACCGCCGATCCCGATTTTTTCGATGCCATGCTCCATCTCCGACATTGCGACGAGCAACGCCCCCGCCCCCTCGAACTTCCCGGCAGGCTCCTCCGCATCGCCCGCGATCGCGAACAGTTCATCGATCCCCATCTCGCGCAGCCTGAACAGGACCTCGGCCAGATGAACCTCGTCCGCCACGAGCCTCGCCGCCAGATGCGGCACGACGGAGTATCCAGCTTTCGAGAGCCTCTCGCTTAAGTCCAACGTAGTCTCGACCCCGAGCTTCGGCGAGGAAGTGACCGTCAATTTTATATCCTTCGGGACGTATGAGAACACATCCTCCTCCACGCCCGGAAGAGGAATCACCTCGTACCTGGACGTTCGCAGGTAATCGGAGACACTCTCGCTCTCTGACCGCCCCATCGCTGTGCTTCGTTCTATCATGATCTTCGAGGAGATAGAGGAGCCGTATTGATCTTCCTCGACTCCTCCACTCCTCCACTCCTCAGCTAATGGGCGTGAGCTTCTGCTCGGCGTGTTCGGGCCTGAAGAAGAGCCTGTCCGCGACGACCGCGGAAGTCCTCTCATGCGGCGTCTCGACTTCGAGTTCGGTGCCGATGACGGAGTATGCGACCGGAACCATCGCGAACCCGATGTTCTTCTCCAGCCGCGGCGAGTAGCAGGCGGAGGTCACCTTGCCAACCTGGAGACCGTGGTCCTTGCCGAAGACCGGGAAGAAGTCCGGCATCGAGCCGTCGTTGTACGCTCCGAGGCTCCGGCCCTCGACCTCCACCCCCACCAGCTTGCGGGAAACTCCTGTTTCGGAGACTTTCCTGAGAGCCTCCTTGCCCATGAAGTCGTCTTCCTGGTCGAACTCGACCATCCACTTGTAGCCGTAGCCGACTTCATACGGGTTCTCGTCGATGGTCATGTCGCAGCCGTGAGCCAGTATTCCACCCTCGATGCGCCGGATGTGGCACGGCCCTATCGGAGACAGCCCGTGCGGTTCGCCGGCCTGTATCACGGCGTCCCAGAGTTGGAGCCCGTCGCGGCTGGCGTTATTCAGGTACAACTCGTAGCCGAGTTCGCCGGAGTACCCGGTACGGGAGATGACGATGTCCATCCCGTCGAGTTCGCGGCGGACCATGTAATAGTAAGGAACGTCGAGGATGTCCGCTCCGAAGAGGTCGGTCATGACCTCTTTGGACTTCGGTCCCTGGATTTGCATCGGTCCCACGTCCGGCTCGCTTATCTCGACGTCGAAGCCCATCCCGTGCGCGAGCGCCTTGCACCAGAGAAGCACGTCGCTGTCGGCGAGCGAGAGCCAGAACCGGTTCTCGCCGAGGCGGAGCAAAACGGGATCGTTTATGATGCCGCCCTTTTCGTCGGTGATGAAGGCGTATTTGCACTGTCCAACGGCGCACTTGTTGAGATCTCGCGGCGTCAACATGTTCGTGAAACGGAAGGCGTCGGGGCCGGTGATCTCGACCTGACGCTCGGCCCCGCCGACGTCCCAGAGCGTGACGCCTTCGAGGAGTTGCCAGTACTCCTGAAACGGGTCGCCGTAGTGGCGCGGGTGGTAGTGGTGGTTGTAGACGCTGTAGAGCTGGACGCCGTGGCGGCGCGAGCCGTAATAGTACGGCGACTTCTTGATCCGGGTATAGAGGAGGATTCCCGGGTTCTGGTTGATCTCGGTCACAATTAACCTTTCTCGACTCTTTTCGCAATCCGCGGCTTTCGCGCCGCTACGTCTCTTTCGCCTTCGTCGAAGTGTTCATCGTCTCCGGCATCACCTCCTTTGCTCGCTTCGCTCGCGCTTTTCAGCGCCTCAGCGCTTCAGCCGTTCAGCTTTTTGCTTTCGCTAACGGACGTCCGTTTTCCACGCTCACGTCGCTTCGCCCGCTTGGTTTTCTTCCGCTCCGCATTTTTTCCATCGCCGGGTCGTAGAGCGGTTCTTTGGAGACGGTCGCGCTATATTTTTCGCCGAAGTATTGGATTTCGACCTTCGTCCCGACCTCCGACATCCCCGGCTTCAGCCAAGCGTAGGCGATGCTCTTTCCGATGGCGTGTCCGTAGTCCGCGCTCGTTACGTATCCGACACGCGAGCCGCCATGGAACACGGGCTCACCGCCCATCACGACCTGCGTCCCGTCGAGGACGAGGCATGTGAGTTTCCGCCTCGGGCCTTCCTCCTTGCGCCCGAGAAGCGCATCGCGACCGATGAAGTCGCCTTTGTCGAGCTTGACGGCGAAACCGAGGCCAGCTTCGTAGGGGTCGTGTTCCGCTGTCATGTCGGTGCCGTAGAGGCGGTATCCTTTTTCGAGGCGAAGGCCGTTGAAAGCGCCACGTCCTCCGGCTATGACACCGAACGGCTGTCCCGCTTTCCACAGGAGGTCCCACAGACGAAGGCCGTAGTCGGCGGTCGTGTATATCTCCCATCCGAGTTCCCCGACGTACGAGACTCGCAGCGCCGTCACCGGGACTTCGCCGATGCGCGCCCTCTTCGCCTTGAAAAAGCCGAATGCCTCGTTCGAGAAGTCGTCTTCGGTGAGGCTCCCCACGAGGTCTCGGGCGTGAGGTCCCCACACCCCGACGCAGCAGGTGCCGGAGGTTATGTCGCGGATTCGCGCGGAGCCGTCTTTCGGCAAATGGCGCTCCATCCAGTCGATGTCGCGCGGGCCGTTGAGGCCGAGCTGGAATTGCTCTTCGCCGAGCCTCGCGACGGTGATGTCGCTCCGGACGCCGCCCTTTTCGTCGAGCATGAGCGTGTACGTGACGCTCCCAACCGGCTTGTCTAGCTGGTTGGTGTTCAGGTTTTGGAGGAATTCCAGAGCGCCCGGACCAACAACCTCCGCCTTTTTGAGCGAGGTCATGTCGTAGAGGGCGACTCGCTCTCGGGTCGCTCTGTGTTCCGCCGCGACGACTTTCGACCAGTATCTTCCGCTCCACTCGTCGCGTTCGGGGATGTCGTCCGCCAAACCCTCGTTTGCTTCAAACCAGTGCGGACGTTCCCAGCCGTTGGCTTCGAGGAAGTATGCTCCGAGTTCTTTCTGGCGAATGTAGAACGGGCTCGTTCTCAGCGGCCTCGGTTCGTCCATCGGCTGTTGGGGGTGGATGATGTCGTAGACTTCCTGAAAGGACTGGGAGCTTCGGGCGAGCGTGTACGCCGGGCTGTGCGCGTTGGGGTCGAAGCGGTTGACGTCGCAGCCGCTTATGTCGGTGTTTGGGGTTCCTTCGACGAGCCATTCGGACATTGCGCGGGCGACGCCTTGCGAGTGTGTGATCCAGACCGCCTCGGCGACCCAGAAACCTTTGACTTCCTTCGACTCGCCGAGCATCGGCATCCCGTCGGGCGTGAAGGAGAAGAGGCCGTTCATCGGCTTCTCGAACTCCACGCCTTCGAGCGCCGGAAGGAGTTCGACCGCGTCGCGCCAGGGCTTCTCCCAGTCTTCGGGGGTGAACTCCATGACGGAGGGCATGTCGAGGGCGGCGTCCGGACTGAGGATCTCCTCGGATTTCACGGTCATGGAGCGGTGCTGGTACGAGCCGACGCCGTAC
>JBOHBL010000646.1:0-3191 GCA_050698295.1 Rubrobacteraceae bacterium
GTCGGGACGCTCTCGACTCTCTCCTTGTGGATACCTTCGCCTTCGCGTCCGAGGAACCCTCGCCAAACTCGAACGACGCTTTGGCGGAGTGGGTTTCGCCTCCGCGCTTTTCCCGACTCCCGAAGTGAGCGAAGCGAACGCCTCCCCACTCCCGAAGGATTTCGGAAGCATCGCTTCCGAAATCCGCTATGAGACCGCCGGAAAAGCTCCTCATTGTCGGGCGTGCTTTCCGGTATACTAACGTTCGGGATGGAAAGCGAGAGTGTGAGATTGGATCTCGACGAGGCTCCGGGGTTTCGTATATGGCGCGGGCAGCCGTTCGAAGAGATGCCGTTTCACTGGCACGATCAAGTCGAAATAAATTTCGCCGTCGGAGGCACTTTGACGTACCTCATGGCCGGATCGGTGGTCACCGTCCCTCCCGGCAAGCTCGCGATTTTCTGGGCCGGCATCCCCCACAGCGTCCTCCGAAGAACGCGGGTCGAGGATTTTTTCTGGGTATACGTCCCTCTCGTGTGGCTCCTCCGCCTGAACCTCCCCGAGTCCTTCATGCGACGCATAATGGACGGCGAAATGCTCGTGGACGCCGAGCCGACCGAGGCCGACCCCCTCATGCTCGAAAGGTGGTGCGACGAACTGCCAAACGCCGACGACGCCCGCAAAAGGCTCATCATCCACGAAGTCGAAGCGAGGGTCATGCGCCTCGCCCTCTCCCGGACGGGAGGCTCCGGAGACGCGCAATCGCCCATCGGGCGCGGCCCGGCCCGCAAAGTCGCCGACATGGCCCGCTACGTCGCCGAAAACCACGTCGGGCGCGTCGAACTAAAAGACGTGGCAAACCACGTCGGACTCCACCCGAACTACGCGATGACCCTCTTCCGGCGGCATTACGGGATGACGTTGAGCTCGTATCTCAGCCGGCTTCGCGTGTGTCAGGCGCAGCATCTCCTCATCTCCACCGACCGGGGCATCTCGCAAATCGCCTTCGAGGCCGGCTTCGGGTCCACGAGCCGCTTCTACGAGGCGTTCAAGGAGATGAGCGGACGCACGCCCCGGCAGTACCGCATGCAATCCCAGCCGAAAGACTACGGTCCCAAGTCCCCGTTCAATCCCTGTTCCGGTGGATAATTCAAACACGAATCAACTCAAAACAACCAGGATTCTGTTGATTTATCCTTTCGAGGTCTGGTATAAGGTTTCGAGACGGGAGGGTTCTCATGCTCAGAGAAGAGCGGCAGCGGAAAATACTGGAGGAATTGGAGCACACCGAGAGCGTCTCGGTGGCGGCGCTCACGCGGAGGCTTGAGGTCTCGGACATGACGGTGAGGCGGGATCTGGAGGAGTTGTCTTCGAGGAACCTTTTGCGGAAGGTGCATGGTGGCGCGGTGCCGGTGCCGAAGACGGCGGCGGAGCCTCATTTCGTTCAGAAGCAGAAGCTCAACAGGCCGGAGAAAGTCGCCATCGCGCGGGCGGCGCTGGGGCTCATAAACGACGGGGACACGGTGGCTCTCTCGGCGGGGACGACGACCTGGCAGGTGGCGGCGGCGCTCCGGCAAGTGCATCGGGACCTCACGTTCATCACCAACTCGACCAACGTGGCGCTCACGCTGCAGGAGAACGGCTTCGAGCAGATCGTGCTTTCCGGAGGGATGTTCAGGACGCCTTCGGACGCGCTGGTCGGGCCGTTCGCCGACAGGACCTTGCGGACGCTGAACGCCGACGTCCTTTTTTTGGGAGTGCATGGCATTGACCCGAAGGCCGGGCTCACCACGCCCAACGTCGCCGAGGCCGAGACCGACCGGTGTCTCATGGAAGCCGCGCAGAAAGTGGTGGTCGTCGCGGATCACTCCAAGCTCGGCGTCGTCGCGCTCGCCCGGATAGCCCCCCTCTCGAAGATAGACCTCCTCATCACCGACGACAGGGCGGACAAAGAGATGCTTCAGGAGATCGAGCTTTCAGGCGCCGAAGTGGTCCTCGTGGAAGCGTAGACGAAAAGGGAGCGTCGATCCTCTACGTTCCCTCGTCGAAACGGACCTCGAACTCATCGGCATCTTCCTCGATGAAGCGGACGAGCCGCTCTCCTTCCTCGGCCACAGCGTCGCGGTCCTCTTTCGGCAGGGGTTCGAATGGCTCGATCTCGAGCGTCGCCTTCCCGCGAACTTTCTCCGCTTTCCACGTCCCGCGAACGAAGCCGTCCACGAGTATGACATCCGCGCCCCAGCGATCCGCGATAAGTGTCCGCCGGTTCTCGTCGGAGATGATGCGGGATCTGTCGTCGTGGGAGAGGATGGCGTTTTCCAGCCCCGGCAAAAAGCGCGGAGGGGCCGGGGTGTCAGGGTCGGGAAGCGGCGCGTCGGGGACGTCGAAAAGCTCCCGGCCGCGCTCGTCGCGGAAGGTTCGCAGGCGTGGCCGGAGACGTTCGATCACCGCCCGCAACCCGGTGAGCCTCGACCATGCGCGGATGTCCGAAGTTGTGGCCGGGCCGAACGCGGCGAGATAGCGAAGCACCGCCTCGTCCGGCGAGGGATCGGAGTTTACGCTCTTTCCGAGCCACGCCTCGACGGTGGCGAGGGCTATGGGGCCGCTGACTTTCCATAAGCCTCGCGGCGGCGTGTGAATCGTCGGGAGGAGGCCGCGGACGGCGTACGCCAGTGCCGCGGGGTCGCGATCCGGCCACTTTGGACCGAGCAGTTCGCGGAGTTCGGCGTTGGTGCGGGGCTTCTCGTCGAGAAGCTCGCGACCGGCTTCGAGGAGGGCGTCCATGTCGAGTTCCGCGAGTTTCTCCTTGCCGTAGGTGGCGTTCGGGTACACGTCACGTTCTAGGACGAGATGCATCACGGGACGCAAAGCCAGGCAATCGCGGGCGGTGGCGAGGTGGATCGTCGCGCGCATCAGCGAAACGCGAACCGCTTTTCGGGCGGATATGAGTTCGGACAATTCGTCGGGGCGAAAACCTTCGAGGCGACTCCACAGGCCGATGTACGGGTTGTTCGGTACTTCGGCCTGCATGCCGACCAGATGCTCGATGGCTTCGACGGCGGAGAGGTTCCGGCGACGCAGCAGCATCTGACGCTCCAACAGAGCGCGGTTGAGAGCGCGCCGCCCCAGAACCTCGGCTATCACCTAAGCTCGCGGAAGAACTTCCGCACATCGCCGACGAGCAGATCGGGCGCTTCGAGGGCGGCGAAGTG
>JBOHBL010000647.1:0-1091 GCA_050698295.1 Rubrobacteraceae bacterium
CGTCGGCGCGCGCCCCCTGGACGGTGCAACTCTCCGGGGAGGTCTCCAAGACCCGGAGCTTGTGTCCGGCCCGCTGCACGAGGGAGACCATCAGCTCGGCGCTCATCGTCGGTTTGCCCTCGATCACGTGGATATGCGACAAAGCCTGCATGGCGGGAATCCGAAGTTCTTGGCCTTTAAGGATAATCGCGGCGGCTTGCTGTGGCGTCTTTATCGCTTTCGGGAGAAATCCGGTGCCGACCAGGGTCTCCCCCAGCCGCAGGATGTCCGGGAAGCTCAGATCCCGAGTGGAACCCGTCGCGGGCAGGGCCCGTTCGGGAGCGGCGGGTAGCCCCGTCCGGGGCATCGCCTCTCTATGGGCAAGTTCGGTCATGCTTCTCCTCCTTTGGCTAAGGTTTTGCGTCTGTTTGCCGTGCGCTCCTGGCGCGCCCAGTGTTCGTCGAGCCTGAAATCCGCGTCTTCGGGCAGATTGTCGTTTCCGCCAAGATCCGAATCCATCAAGTCCTCGTGCGCGGAGACCGCTTCTCCGAGGAGCCGCAAAGCCTCGGCACAAAATCTCGACTCGAGTTCCTTCTCGCGCAACACGCATCCGCACGGATACGAAACCGCCTTCAGCGGCGTAGCCCCTTCGGGAGCTTTCATCGTTTTCTCCAGTGAGCCGATTGTGGACAGGTCACAAAATGCGAAAGATGGCGTTCAATTTCGCTCCAAAGAATCGTGTCGTTCCCTACGTCGTTCACCGCAAGGGGCGGCCTCCCCTCACGCTCGACGAGGCGTATGTTGCCGTTTTTCGCGGGTTCGGCGTCCACGGGCATTCGCCGACCGTTTTCGGTTTCGGCCCAGATAACGGACGCTCCGCGCGAGCGGCATCGAACCTTCGACACTGCACTCATACGCGCGTCCCCGCAAAAGCCCTTGCGAGCGCGTGGCGAAAGCGCAGCACGGTGAGTTGCTCCAGGGCGCGCTCGACCGCCTTGTTGTGGTCGCGAGCGCGACGTTCTATCTCCTCCAAATTTGCAGCCGCTCCGAACAGGCCGACACGCTTGCCGTTCGACCCGAGCAGCTCGACGAACTCCGGATCGAACTCGCGA
>JBOHBL010000648.1:0-1162 GCA_050698295.1 Rubrobacteraceae bacterium
CGCATGGACCGTGGACGCGACGGGGCCCACCGGCACGCCCGTCTCCCCGAAGCCCAACTCCAAGACTAAGGACGCCACCCCCAACAAAAAGGCCACCGTCACCAACGCTCCGAACGGGCTCGTCCGATCCGACATAGAGGTCTTCGTGGATAACCAGAAGGTTAGCGGCTTCTCCTACGACCCGTCGAGCGGCGAATTGAGTTTCACCTCGAAGAAGCTCTCGTTCAAAAAACACACGGTCAAGATAGTCGCCACCGACGCGGCTGGAAACACGACCACTAGTCAGTGGAGCTTCACCGTCAAGAAGAAGCGGCGATAAACACAGAGCATCGAGCGGGGCGCGACCTTCGCGCCCCATTCAAGAAAAGGCCGACGAAAGGAGCGAAGTACATGAAGACTTTGATCGGAAAAACAATGTGGCTGGGGAGGGCGACGGTCTTCCTCGTCGGACTCGCCGTGATCTTGGCGGCCGTCTTCGGCGCGGCCTCGATGGCGCTTGCGGCGAACGGGAAGCCGTTCCTGCTCGGCAAGAGCAACGTCGCAACGAAGGTGAGCAAGCTCGTCAAGGACGGCGTGGGTCCGGCCCTCGACCTCCGGGTGGACTCCGGCGCTCCGCTGGCCGTCAACTCCGCCGAGAAGGTCGAAAACCTCAACGCCGATACGCTCGACGGCACCGACTCGCCGGACATCTTGAGGCGTGGGAGCGCTTTCAACCCGCCAACGGAGCTGGGTCTGAATTTTCACAGCTACTTCATGAATACGAGCACGGCCGGGAGCTTTCCATTCGGGCAGGTGAAGATCGAGACCACCGGCACCCCCGGCCAATTCAAGGTCTGTGAGGATGTCAGCGCGACGAGCGGAACCTTCAACTTCGTCGCCTACGTCAACGGGACCCGCACCAGCGGAAGCTTCGCTGTAAACGGCGGATGCTCCCAGATTTTCGACGCCGGCGCGGGAGGAGACTTTCAAGTTTCGATCCGGAGAACCCAGATATTCGGCGTTCATTCCGGCGACGGCACGACCAACGAGAATTATTCCCTGATCGGCTTCACCCAATTGTAGGGGCTTCGGATGATGGTCGAGCGGAAGCCCATCGCGGACTTATACGGAATCCGGTTGATCGCTTCCCTGCCAGAATCACCATGCCCACCCGTGGAGACGT
>JBOHBL010000649.1:0-3048 GCA_050698295.1 Rubrobacteraceae bacterium
CGTCCGGATGGCGCTCCACGGCGTCTCAGGCGTTCACCGGGATAAAGTACCCTCCCGAAATCCTCAGAGCCTACGAACGCCTCGATCTCGTCCCCGGGACCAGCCTCTCCGAAGTGGATCGCAAGCGCCGGGAGATGATCAAGAAATACCACCCGGATCGCTTCCCCGACCCGGACAAGCGCGCCCGCGCCGAGCGCGTGACCGCGGAGATCAACGCCGCCCACGACGCCATCGAACGCCACCTCCTCAAACGGAAGTAATTTCTTCTCGGAAGCCGTATTTCTTTTCCCGGAGCAACCTTCGCGTTATAGTGTCTTGAGGCTGGGAAAGCGAGAGACAGGAGGAAGACATGAGCGAAGAACATGCCTGCCAGGGGCCTGGGTACGCGACCCCCGAGGAGGCGATGAAGGCGGACCCCGAGAAGGTCCTCTACACCGTCGCGCTCTACGTCGGCACCGAGGTGAACGAACCGGACTACCTCGCCACAGTCGACGTGGACCCGAACTCCGAAACGTATTCGCGGGTCATAAACCGGACCCCGATGCCGAACCTCGGCGACGAGCTTCACCACTTCGGGTGGAACGCTTGCAGCTCCTGCCACGACGACGAAGGCAAGGAGAGGAAATACCTCGTCGTGCCGGGCTTCGCGTCGAGCCGCATACACATTCTGGACACCTCGGACGAGCGAGCGCCCAGGCTCCACAAAGTCATCGAGCCGGAGGAAATCGTCGAGAAGGTCAACCTCACGGCTCCTCACACCGTGCATTGTCTGGCGGACGGTCACGTCATGATCAGCATGCTCGGAGACGGCGAGGGAAACGCCCCCGGAGGCTTTCTGCTCCTGAGCGAGGACTTCGAAATCGTCGGTCGCTGGGAGAACGGCTCCGCGAACGGCATGAACTTCAACTACGACTTCTGGTACCAGCCGCGCCACAACGTCATGGTCTCCAGCGAGTGGGGCGCGCCGAACACCTTCCGGGGCGGCTTTGATCCCAACGACGTCGCGGCCGGGAAATACGGGCGTCAGCTCCATTTCTGGGATTGGGAGAAGCACGAGATAAAGCAAAGCGTCGATCTCGGGGAGGATGGTTGGATCCCGCTGGAGGTCCGCTTCCACCACGACCCGAACAGCACCCACGGCTTCGTCGGAGCCGCCCTCAGCTCCAACATGTTCCACTGGCACAAAGAAAACGGTTCCTGGAACGTCGAAAAAGTCATAGACGTGGAGTCCATAGACGTCGAAAACTTCCCCATGCCGATGCCCGGCCTCATCACCGACCTCCTCCTCTCGATGGACGACAAATACCTGTACTTCTCAAACTGGCTGCACGGCGATTTGCGCCAGTACGACGTGAGCGATCCCGCAAACCCGAAACTCACCGGACAGGTCTGGTGCGGCGGTCTCCTCGGAAAGGCCGGAGAGGTGCAGGGCCACAAGCTCGAAGGCGGCCCGCAGATGCTCCAGTTGAGCCTGGACGGCAAACGTCTCTACGTCACCAACTCGCTATACAGCAGTTGGGACAACCAGTTCTATCCCGGCATCGCCGACAAAGGTTCGTACCTCCTCAAAATAGACTGCGACACCGACGGCGACGGCGGCATGAAAATAGACGAGAACTTCTACGTGGACTTCGGGACCGAGCCTTCGGGACCCGCCCGCGCCCACGAGATGCGCTATCCCGGCGGCGACGTGACCTCGGATATATGGGTTTGAGGCTTCAGGTATCAGGTTTCAGGATAAAACGTTCGCGCTGAAACCGTTCGGGTGAGGCCGCGCGGCTGTATTTGATCCGGCACGGCTTCACCCTTCCTTCCGGCCCGGACCCTCATCTCTGTAATACCGGATCCGGGTGGATGGTTCCGTACCCGGCGGGAGTACGGGAGTCGAGGAAAGACGAATGCGGCTCCGGGAAGGAATCAAGCATCTCCAACTTGAATATGAGAGAAGATGTCCTGGGGGCGCGGGCATCCTGCCCGCATGAGCGGAGGGGTATATCGCGGGCGGGATGCCCACGCCCCCGGAAAAGCGTCGATCCTCGCCCGCCAAACCCGGCCTGGAGGTTCATTAGCAGCATGGAAGACCAGCGCGAGAAGTGGGACGAAATATTCCATCGGATCGGCTACCGGACGCCGGATCGCAGCTCCTGGCTGGAGCGTTGGGAAGAGATTTTGGAGTCGAGTCGTGGCATCCCCATTCTGGAGCTTGGATGCGGTGGCGGACAGGACACGCGCTTCCTCGTGGAGCGAGGTTTCCCGGTCATCGCCACGGACTTCTCCGAAGAAGCGTTGAAACTGACCCGCCGCAACGCGCCGGAAGCAGAGGTTAGACACCTCGACATGACTCGCGGCCTTCCCTTTCCGAGCGAGTCTTTCCAGGTCGTTGTGGCGAGCCTTTGCCTTCACTATTTCCCCTGGCGCGAGACGGTCGGGATAGCGGCGGAGATCCACCGTTGCCTGAAACCGAACGGGTTCCTCCTCGTCCGCCTCAATTCCAGGGACGACGAATTCTACAAAAGCGCCGAGAAACAAAGAATCGAAGAAAACTTCTACCTCGTGGACGGGATGCCGAAACGCCTCTTCGACCGGAAGAGCCTCGAAGCCCTGTTTGCGGAGGGCTGGAAGATCGCAAGCGCGGAAGAAAGAACCACCGGCAGGTTCGGAGGAGCCAAAACCCTCTGGGAAATCGCCGTCAAAAAGCTGACCGGCTGACAAGCTGAAATGCTGGCCGGCGCGGAACGCGGAAGCATTCCGCGTTCCGCTTCAAGAAACCAGCTCTCCGCGCACTATCAGGCGGTTCTCGAAGGTCGGGATGGGGACGCAACTCTGGAGCGAGATGGTCGTCTCGTCTTCGTCGGCGGGGTAGGTGACCCAGTAGTCTTCGGGGCGAACGGTCATCTTGTCGAAGACGCGGAAAGTGTATTCCCTTCCCGTGGGATCGGTGACAATGATCTCATCTCCGGGGTCCATCTCGTCGAGTTCGTAGAAGATGTAGGGGACTTTCGTCTGCATGAAGCCCAGAGCGTGGCCGACGATGAAGGTGTTCGAGCC
>JBOHBL010000650.1:0-14013 GCA_050698295.1 Rubrobacteraceae bacterium
TCCCACGAAAAGATGGAAGAGGAACTGGGGCAGGCCGCCGCCACCGATCTCGTCACCGGCCTCCCCGACAGGGACTTCTTCAACCGGGTCCTGCTTCCCAGGGCGATAGACTCGGGCGAGAGCTTCACCCTCGCCGTCTTCGACGTCGCTCACTTCACCGCGATGATCGCCGGCGGCGAGGTCAACGAAGCCCGCCGGGTACTCTACAAACTCTCCGAGGCGATAAAGAGCGCCGCCCCCGAAGACGCCGCCTGCGCCCGCTTCGGGGACGACGAAGTCTGCGCCCTTATGCCCGGCCAGAACGAGGAAGCCGCCTACAATGTCGCCGAGAAGGTTCTCGAGCTCGTCTCCGACGAGCCCGAGGTCTTCGAGGTCGACGTCGGCGTGGCCGAGTATCCGGCCCGCGCCTCCGACGCCGGAGGTCTCGTGAGCGAGGTGTTGACGGCGCTCAACATGGCGAAGCGGGTCGGGGGCAGCGGCATAGTCGTGGCGAGGTGAGGATGTGACGACTTACGAAGTCGCGTTCGAGCGGCGGTCGGAGGCGAGATAGGATCTTCTCAGACCGACACGGTGACGGCGGGCTTCGAGCCCTCCTCCAGTTCGGGGGCGGGTTCGTATTCGCCTTTGCCAAGCACGGCGAACGTGAAGGCGAAGAGGAAGATCATGATGGCTATCAGAATTCCGAATGCTATGCCGCGCAACCTTCGCTCCTCTCCAAGCCCTGACTTCGAGGTTATTCTAGCTCACTTTCCAGAAGTCTTCCGCAAATGCGGATGTTCGAGTCCGCCGTGCTTTACCGTTGGCTTAATGTACAATCCTGGCGTAACTGACGGTGGTTCGAGAAGAAGGTTTTAATTGGACGTGGATCCCCCCGTACACGAATACACGCGGCTTCAGGAAGAGGAGTGCCGCGAGTTGCTGCGACTCTTCGACCGTATCGGGATCGCAACCGCCGAGCGCATCTACGCTCCGGGAGACGCCATCTACCGCGAGGGCGAGTACGGGGATGGAATTTACATCCTGACTTCCGGCGTCCTGAAATTGTTCCGTCCATACTCCGGCAGCAAGGAGGCGACGCTCCGGCTCCTCAAGCCGTGGGACATCTTCGGGCACCTCGCCTTCGCGGGCGAGGCGAAGCAGCAGGCATACGCCGAGGCCGTCACCGAGTGCAAGGTCACCAAAGCGCCCAAAGTCTTCGTCGAGCGAGCCATACGCCAGGAGCCGCAGGTCGCGCTCAAGATCATGACGCTCTTCGAACTTCGCCTCGTGCAGTACGAGGAGCTCATAAAGTGCCTCCTGCCCCGCGAAACAGAGGTTCGGCTTGCGAACCTGCTCCCGATACTCGCCCACAAGTTCGGAGAAAGCAGCGACGGAAGCGTCACGATAGACCTCCGACTAACCCACCAGGACCTGGCCGCGATGGTCGCCTCGACGCGCGAATCGGTGACTAAGGTCCTCAACGAGATGCGCGCCCGCGACGTCATCGAAATTCATTCGGGGCGCATCACCCTCAAAGACTCGCGGGTCCTCGAAGAACTCAGCCGTTCGTAAAGATCGACCAGTGCCCGACACCTGAAGCCTGAAACTTTCTCTGTCATAGTGTGCCCGCTGAAAATGTAGTCCGTCTCCGAAAGAAGAACTCAATTGCTGGAATTCATACAAGCGGTCATACTCGGGGTCGTCCAGGGTCTGACCGAGTTTTTGCCGGTGTCCAGTTCGGGACATCTGGTGCTGGGACAGCATTTCTTCGGGTTGAGCGAGGAGCAGTTCGGGCTCGCCTTCGATGTCGCGCTGCATCTCGGGACGCTGCTCGCGGTGGTGGCGTTTTTCTGGCGGGATCTGGTCCGGCTGGCCTACGCTTTCGTTCGGTCGCTCTCGAGACGGCGAAACTTCTCGGACCCCGACCAGAAAGTCGCCTACCTCATTATCGCCTCCACGGTGCCGGCGGCCATCGTGGGTCTTCTTCTCGAAGACATCGTCGAAGAGGTCTTGAGGAACCCCTGGGTCGTGGTCGTCAACCTCGTCCTCGTCGGGGTTTTGTTCATCGTCGCCGAGGCCGTCGGGCGCAGGACGGATCGCCTCGAAAAGCTGACCTTCGGGCAGGCCGTGGGGATCGGGTTCGCCCAGGCGTTCGCTCTCGTGCCCGGAGTCTCGCGCTCCGGAGCGACGATCACGCTCGGTTTGTTTTTGGGACTGCGTCGCGAGGAAGCCGCCCGCTTCTCGTTCCTGATGAGCGTCCCGATCATCGCCGGCGCGGGCGCTCTGCAGCTGAGCGAAGCCGTCTCTGAGGGAATGAACGCCGCCCAGATGGTGATGTTCGGCGCGGGTTTCGTCTCTTCGGCACTCGTCGGGTATCTCGCGATCCGGTTCTTCATCTCTTTCGTCGCCGATCACAGCCTTCGAGCTTTCGCTTATTACCGCTTCGGACTCGCCGGCGTCGTGGCGGTGTTGTTGCTGGCTTTGTAGGTTTCCGATTGCCGATGGCCCCGACTTCTGCTACTTTGTTACGACCATGCGAAGCGCGGCAGTCTCACATCCGGGTCGGCGATTTACCAGGGAGGGGCGCGACGCCTTTCCTGCCGCCGCGCTTCTCCTACGCTAGCCTCGCAAAACTTTTAACGGAGGATGCGCGAACCATGAGTTCCGAAGACAAGACGAGCAAGGTTGTTGAAGGTGTCTCCTCGGACGGGGAGATGGACGAGCTTCGAGAGAAAATAGACGAGATAGACGCGCAGATGGTGCGTCTGCTCGACCGGCGGGCGCGCCTGGCGCGCGGGATCGGGGAGATCAAAAAGAAAAACGGCCTCGCTACCTACGTGCCGTCCCGAGAGAGGAAGGTCCTCGACAGGGTCGCGAGCCTCAGCGAGGGCGATTTCCCGGCGAAGGGCCTCGAAACGGTCTTCCGCGAGATCATTTCCAGCACGATCTCCCTCGAAGCCCGGCTGAAGGTCGCCTATCTCGGGCCGGAGACGACTTTCACCCACGAGGCCGCGCTCCGCTCGTTCGGCACCAGCATCGAACTCGAACCCCAGACGACGGTCGCGGAGGTCTTCGCCCGCGTCGAGAGGGGAGAGGCCCAGCACGGCGTCGTCCCGGTCGAGAACTCGATGGAGGGCGCGGTGACGCACACCCTCGACGAGCTGATGAACAGTCCGCTGAAGATCTGCGGCGAGGTGTACCTGCCGATCTCGCAAAACCTGCTCTCCCGCGCAGCCTCCCTGGAGCGCATCTCCATAGTCTGCTCGCACCCGATGGCGTTGGCTCAGGCTTCTTCGTGGCTGCGGCGAGAACTTCCTGGAGCGAAGATCGAAGAGGTCGAGTCCACCGGCGAGGCGGCGAAGCGGGCGGCGGAGCAACCGGGGGTCGCGGCGGTCGGGAGCGTCCTCGCCGCCGAGGCGAATGGATTGAGCGTTCTGGCGCGCAGCATTCAGGACGCCCGGACGAACTCGACGAGATTCATCGTGCTCGGAAAGACGTGGGCTGGGCGGACGGACAGGGACAAGACCAGCGTGGTTTTCTCGGTCAAGGACAGGCCGGGCGTTTTGAAGGACGCGCTTTCGGCGTTCTCCGACGAAGGCATCAACCTCACCAGGATCGAGAGCCGCCCGTCTCGCAAGCGCGCCTGGACGTACATGTTCTTCGCGGACTTCCTGGGCCACCCGGAAGAAGAACACGTCCGAAGGGCGCTCGAAGCCCTGGAGGAGCATTGTCCCTACGTCGCCGTGATCGGAGCATACCCGGCGGGCGCCACGGAGCCCGTCCGGTAGCTCGTGGACTTCAAGGCCGCGGCGAGGGAAGTGCTGGGCGAAATCGGACATCCGCTCCACTATTCGGACATCACCGAGATCGCGCTCGAAGACGGCTACCTCAACAGCGCCGGACAGACCCCGCAGAACACGATGCGAGCAAGGCTGTCGGTGGACGTGCGCGACAACCCAAAGACGCCTTTCGCCCAGACCGCGCCTGGCGTGTATGGGCTGAAGGAGTGGTCGCTGCCGCTCCCGGAGGAGTAGAGGAATGGAGGAGGTGGAGGAGTCGGAAAGGAAAAATCCGACTCCTCTATCTCACTACTCCTCCACTCCTCCTCGGCGAAGCCGGATGCTGTATATTTGCATGACTGGAAGCATCATCGAGACCAACAGGAGTTTCAAACGTGGTTGAGTTAGCAGATCGCGCCGTCGAGGCGGCCTGGAAGGTGAGAAACCTCGACGACTTCGAGGCGAGGCTGGAGCGGGCCGCCGAAAGGGTGGACGAGCTGGTCGTGGAGCGCGACGCGGCGTTCGTCATCTACGAAGCCGTGCTGATGAGGAGCGGTCGTTCGCGGGCGGAGATTCGGGATTTGCTCTCGCGCTTCGAAGAGACCTTCGCCGACTCGGAGGAGCAGTTCACGATCCCGCGCGCGAGCGGCATCATGAACGCCTACGGCGACGAGTGGTTCTTTGGAGACCCGGAACTCCGCCTCCTCACCGGACAACTCCTCGGCCAATTCCAGCACCGGGTCGCCCAGTACAACTACATCCCCGAGCGCGAGGTATTGAAGCGCTGGGCGGATTCCTACGACACCCGCCTCTTTATCCGGCGGCGCATCTACGACACGGAGCCGGTCGTCGGCGTGGTGGCGGGCTTCGACCTCGCCCTGATGCAGTACCTGCGCGTGATAGCCGGCGGGGACACCCTCGTTCCCTCGGAGGACGTCGCGAAGGCCCTCGTCTCCCTGGGCTTCGACGAGCCGGCCGACGGCTACGAGACGCTCGCGAAGGCCGAGGGTATCGCGCTCCGGCTCGAGCTTCCCTCTCCCATAGTCGGGGAGATGCTCGAAGAATTCGCCCGCGAAGGCTTTGCCGACTTCCCCGAACCCCCCGCCCCGGAGCCCGAAGAACCGGAAGAGTCCGAGGAGGAGCCGGAGCCCGGTCCCGAGGCGAGACAGGCCCGGCGCGAGGCGGCCAAAGACCCGGAAAAAGGCGACGAGCCGAGCAGGGTTCAGGACCCGCAGGCAAAAGATGCCCCCGGCGTGCCGCAAGAGGCCGGAGAGGAAAGCCCCGCGCTCCCCGAAGGCGAAAAGAAAGACGCTCCCGAGACCGATGAAGAAGATACCGGAGGGAAACGAGAAACCTGAAGCCGCGGCCATCCGGGTTTTTCAACACCATGCAAAGTGCTAGAATGCCGCGATAGATAGGCGGCGACTGGTCATTTCGAGTAGACTGATGGGACGATCTCCGGGGGAGTCTTAACTTCAAGAAAGCAGCGAACAAGGAGCGGCTGGGATCATGGCAGAGTCGAAGAAGCGTATAGCATTGAAACCGCACATGGAGCGGATCCGGGAGTGGGTCCAGGCCGGGAAGGGCGACGACTGGATCGCCGACGCCCTGGGAACGAGCGCTTCCTCCGTCCAGTCCTTCCGTTCGCGCAACGACATCTACCGCAGGGAGCGCGTCTCACTCGAACCCGAGAGCGTCTTCGAGGGCGTTCTCGACCACGGAGAGCAGGACGGTTGGGGACTCTGGCTCGACCCGGCGGTCGCCGAAGACCCGATCTGGAAGGAACACTGGTCTGAGGTGGACGCCGTCGTCGTGAAGGTCGCCGAGGACGTGATCGTGCTCGAAGCCGACCGCGAGTCGGGCGGAAGCGCCACCCTGTCCATTATAAGCGACGCCGTCTCCTCGGACGGAAAGAAAGAGGCGACGCCGGTTACGCCAGCGGCGCCCGCCGCGTCCGCCACCCCGGCGCCTCCCGGCGCGAGCGAAAGCGAAGGCCCGCGGGAGCAGGGACAGGTCAAGTGGTTCGACGCGGACAAGGGGTACGGTTTCCTGGTGCGCCCGACGGGGGAAGACCTTTTCGTCCACCACTCCGAGGTCCAGGGAGACGCCTCGGAGTTGGGTCCGAACGAGGAGGTAGAGTACGAGGTCGGACGTAACGACCGGGGGCCGAACGCCCGCAGTGTCCGCCTCCTGGGCTAAACCGGAGGGAAAAGGCCCCGAATTTTTCACCGCCTTCGCGCTCGGGCTGGCGGCTTTTCTCGCGTACCTGATCACGCTCGCCCCGACCGTCGCGACGAACGACGCCGGCCGCTTCCAGACCGCCGCCCCTCTCCTCGGGACCGGACACCCCACCGGCTACCCGACCTTCATCCTTGTCGGCAAACTCTTCACCTTCCTCCCCTTCGGGGACGTCGCCTACCGCATGAACCTGATGGCCGCGGTCTTCGGCGGAATAGCCGTCGCGCTGGTCTATCTCGTCTCCCGTGAGATCGGAGCGAGCAAAGCGCCCGCTGTCGGCTCGGCTTTTCTATTCGCCTTCTCTGCGGCTTTCTGGAGCCAGGCGACCTTCGCCGAGGTGTATTCGATGCACATGGCTTTCCTGCTCGGCGTGACGTTCCTTTTGCTCCGCTGGAGGGACCACGGCAAACCCCGAAACCTCGTCCTCGCCGGATTCCTCTACGGTCTCTCGCTGGGCAACAACGCGGGCATGGTCCTTCTGGCCCCGGCGTTTTTGATCCTGATGGCAGCGGGGAGGAGCTTGAGCGCGAAGGCCGTGATCACGAGCGGAGCGGCGGCTTTGCTCGGACTTTCGATCTACGCCTACGTGCCGATTCGGGGCTTCGCCGGCGCTTACCACAACTACGGCGACCCGGTGGATACCTGGAACGACGTGTGGCGGCTCGTCTCCGGCGCGCGCTTTCAGGGTCTCATGGGCACCGGGCCGCTCGAAATGCTCTCGAATGCCGGCGACTTCCTCTACGAACTCTCCATGCAGTCCGTCCAGCCCTTCGGGTATTTGCTCGCCGTCGTGGTCCTCGCCGGGGGCGCCTACGGGGCAGCCGTCGTCTTCTCCCGCGACCGGGTCGTCGGCGCCTCGCTCGTCGTCGCCATACTCTGCACTCTTCTCTACGCTCTCAGCTACGACATCGACGATATCTCCGTCTACTACCTACCGGTGTACACACTCCTCTTTTTGACGCTCTCCGCCGCCGTCACGCATCTCTCGCGCTCTTTTCGATCTTTCTCCCTGGCGGTCGCGCCCGTGATACTGGCCGCGCTCGTCTTCGGGCTGAACTTCGTCCCGTCCGACAAAAGCGGCTACTACGCCGAGCGGGAACGCTCCGAGCAGACGCTCGCGACGCTTCCGGAAGATGCGATCCTCTACGGAAAAGTCCCCATCGTGCCGATCACATACCTGACGGAAATCGAAGGCCGGCGCGAAGACGTGACTCTTCGTTGGCTCGACGGGGGTACGCTGGACCGCGAATTCGAGTCGGACATCGAGAGCGGACGCCCCGTGTTTTTCATCTCCGACCCGCGCTACAACGAGGAGTATCTGGCGGAGGTCGAACCCCACGCCGAGGCGGAGATGGAAGACGACTTTATCCGTCTCATACCGAATCCGGGTGAATAGTTCCGTACTCGGCGGGAGTTCGGGAGTCGGGGAAAGAGACGAATGCGGCTCCGGGAAGGAATAGAGCGGATTCGGTATCACTCCGAGGTAGGACCTTCGGGGCGGGTGACCCTCGGGAGGTGGTCCGTCGCGGCGAGGAGGGTGAGGCGAGGGGCTGTGTCCTCGGGCCACTCGATGCGCGTGATCGAAGCATTCGCCGCTCGTTCCGAGCCTGATAAGATGCTTCCTCCGAAAAGGTCGCGCAGAAAGGCCCGCGTCACGCCTCCGTGAGACATCACCACGATGCGTGAGCCGGTCGGGTGGAGGGACAGCATCTCCGAGATAGCCGGGGCGAACCGATTCAGTATCTCCTCGTCGGTCTCCGCGCCGATGACCTTCCAGCCCTCCTCTTCCGGGACCGAGCGGAACTTCGCCACGAGTTCAGGGATCTCCTCTTCCCGCTCGGCCCAGGTGCTGCCTTCGAAGGCGCCGCCTCCGCGTTCGATCAGGCCGTCGACCGGCTCTATTTCTCCTTTGAAACCCGCTTCTCTCGCGACGATCTCAGCCGTCCCGAAGGCGCGGGAGAGCGGGCTCGAGTAGAAAGCGTCGAGTGTTTGGCCGGCGAGGGCTTCTCCGGCGTATCTCGCCTGCTCGCGGCCTTCTTCGGAGAGGGGGAAATCGAGTTTCCCCTGCCAGACGCCGGTGGCGTTCGCGGTGGACTGTCCATGACGTATGAGGATGATCTCTTTGAATTCGGGCATGCCGTAAGGGTAGCTATCCAGGCGGCTTTCGGCAATATTTCAAGGGTGCTAGAATGCGCCGTGTCCGGCAGGGAGACTAGTGTGGGAGGATCGGGGCGGATGTCTCAGAGTCCTGGCGAAGCGGGGAACAGTGACAGACGCCTTTCGTCACGCCTAGACGCGATCCACATCGACCCCGACGCTCCGCGCCCGGCGACGATTCTAAGGGTCGCCGACGAACTTGAGTCCCGCGGAGCGGAGATCCTGGAACTTTTCAGAGAAGTGACTTCTCCTGAAGGGCAGGCCGTCTTCCCGATACACCTGCGCTGGGAAGGAAGGGAGTTCTTTCTGGAAGTGGAGACCGGACCCTGGGAGGAGCGGGTCTCGGAGAACCTTCTGAGCCGGGTTCTGGTCCTCCGTTCCTCCGACAAAGCCGACGCGGAGCTTGGGATCCTGAGCGCTTACCCCGTCCCCGAGGACCTGGAGTTCCTCGTCGGGCGAGCGCCCGCCGCGCTGCTTCAACTCGACCTGCTGCCGGGCTCTCTCGACCGCCCGGAGGATTTCGCCGAACTGTTTCGCCTCTCCGCCGGCAAACGCTGGGGGACGGAACTGGAATACTCCGTCGAGTACCTTCCCCTCGTCGAGGAACTCCTGATCGCCGCCCTCGACCCGCAGGAAAACGGCGGCGAGCCGCCGATGCTCGACGCTCTCGTCGAAGGACTCGGGTGTTTCCTGGGCGAGACCATCCGGCGCGGCTCTCCTTCGGGAGGGGAGTGGAAGGATGGTGAAGAGTGGGGGGAGAGTGTCATCCTCGAATGTGGGGAGTTTTCGCTCGACCCCGTAGGAAAAGCCCGCGCCTTCCTGACGGAGGGCGCGGGCGATTCGATCTCGTTCTACGCGGACTTCGTTCTGGAGGAGATCAAGCGTAGCGCCGGCGAAGCTCCCGAATGATGCGCGAGGAATCCACGAGCACATCGTCCCCAATGGTCAAAATGGGAATGGCGGTCTGGCCGGAGAGCCGGATCACCTCGTCCCTGCCGTCAGCGTCGGCGTTCACGCTCTCGTAGTCGAGACCGAGGCGGTCCAACTCGCTCTTCACCCGCCGGCAAAACGGACAATACTCGCCAGTGTATAGCTTGATCCTCTCCCGAGTGGCAGTGCTCAACGTCTTCCTCTCTTCGTTGTCTCAACGTATCTCCCAAATCAGAACTATTATATCCCGGAGAAATTCACCGTCTTGCGAAACATCCCACAACGCTGAACGTGTCTCACCGGTGGAGGATGGAGTTAAAGTTCAGCTTGAAGCAAAGGATATATCTTTCGCGGGTACGTTTTTTATCTGCATGGGGTTGGCGAAACCCGATATGCCGTGCTAGCCTTCTGGGGACGTGAGGGGGCTCTGGAGGCCGCTCGGCGCGTTATTATTTTGGGACAGAGGGCGGATGCGCGAAACGCGCGGTGGAGGTCGCAGTCATCTTAAAAAGGCCGGAAAAAAAGCCGGGTTCCGGTGGAAGAGGAGAGTCTCGAACCGAGAGGCTTCCCAGGGCGAACCGGAGTGACCGGACTGGATTCCGGTTCGTCGGGCCGGTTTTGATCGTGTGCGCCGTCGTCGCGGTGTTGGTCGCCGCCGACTATTCGATGAACGCCGGCAAGATCTACCGCGGCGTCTCGGTCGGGGGCATAGATCTCGGGGGCGCGACCCCCGCCGAGGCCGAGGAGTTGATCCAGGAGAGAGCCACGGGCGCGGTCGAGGAGATCAACCTTTCCGGCTCGGAGGAGTTCACCTTCTCAGCCGAGGAGATGGGCGTTGACTACAACGTCGAGGCGACGGTCGAGGAGGCTTTCTCCGTTGGTCGCGAGGGCGGTATCTTCGAGCGGCTCTCCGAGCGCGCGAGGGGGTCGTGGGGGACCATCGTCGTCGAGCCGGACGTGGACTTCCAACCCGAGGCGGCCCGCGGCCAGGTCGAAGAAATAGCTTCCGAACTGAACGCCGAGCCCCGCGAGGCCGAGGTCAACATCTTCGGCGCGGAGGTCGAGGTCATCGACTCGAGCGAGGGCTATCGGATGGACGTCGAGGAGACCATGGAGAGCGTGAGCGCCGCCGTGGACGACATGAGCGGTCAGGCGGAGATAGTCGGCGAAGTCCTCACGCCCGAACTCCTGACCAACGAGGCCGAACGCGCCGCAGAGCGCGTCCGGGGCGCGATGGACGGACAGCTTCTCATAAGCGGCGCGGGGGAGCGGTGGACGGTGCCCCCCGACGCCATCGGAGCCTCCCTCGACATCACGACGGAGGGTGGAGACTTCCAGGTCTCCTTCGACCGCGAAGCGATGCGCCGGAACCTCGCCGGCGTGTACGACACGATAGAGCGGCCCGCCGTGGAGGCGGAGTACGTCGTCGATGGCACGAACGTCTCCGTCACGCCGAGCCAGGAAGGACGGAGCATACAGAGCGAGGAATTCCTGGGCGCCATCGAGAACAACATCTTTACGGGCCTGCGCGAGCACGAGGTTCCCATCGTCGTGGACCGGCCCGAGTTGACCACCGCTCAGGCGGAGCAGATGAAGCCCACCGAGATGCTCGGCGAGTACTCGACCAATTACATGACCTACGACGACACGCCGGGGCGGGTGACGAACCTCAAAATCGGCTCGAACGCCGTCGATGGGAAGCTCGTCGCGCCGGGCGAGGTCTTCTCGTTCAACGCCTTCGCCGAGCAGTACGAGTACGAGGATGCCGGGGCGATCATAGACGGTCAGGTTGACGAGGCCGAAGGCGGCGGGCTCTGCCAGGTCTCCTCGACGCTTTATATGGCCGCCAACAACGCCGGCCTCGAAATGGTCGAGCGCCACCCTCACTTCGCGGAGCTTCCCTACATCCGGCCCGGCTTCGACGCCACGGTCTGGTTCGGGGTGCTCGACATGAAGTTCCGCAACAACACCGAAGGCTACCTCCTCGTTCAGGAAGAGGTGGACACCACCTCAGGCGAGGTCTACTCCGCCATCTACGGCGTTCCGCAAAACGTCGAGGTCGATATGAACTCGGAGAAGGTCGGCGAGAGCACGGACTCCGATGGGAACGCCGTCACGGAGTGGATCACCTACAAAACCGTCTCCCGCGACGGGCGGATCGAATTCGACAACGTCCTCCACGAAGATACCTACGAATACCTGGCACCCGCCGAGTAGTCAAGAACACAGTCGAGACAAAATAGAGGCCGCGACTCCAAAAAGGGGCGCGGCCTCCGGTCGTCGCGATGTTCGAGGCGTCTACTTCGTGGCGGAGACCTCCGCGATGAGTTCGACCTCGACCGGGGCGTTGAGAGGAAGCTCGAAAACGCCGACGGCGCTCCGGGCATGTCGTCCGGCCTCTCCGAAGACCTCGCCGATGAAGTCGGAGGCTCCGTTTATCACCTTTGGCTGCTCGTTGAAACCCTCCGCCGAGGCGACGAACCCCACGACTTTGACGACGCCGCGGACGTTGTCGAGGCCGCCGACTCTCTCCGCCGTCGCGGCGAGCGCGTTCAGCGCGCAGAGCCGGGCGGCTTCTTGAGCGTCTTCCAGCGAGACTTCCGCGCCGACCTTGCCTGTCGAAAAAAGCCCGCCGTTCACGAACGGGAGTTGGCCGGAGGTGAAGACGAGGTTCCCGGCGACCCGCGCCGGGACGTATGAATCGGCGGGTGTGGGGACTTCGGGGAGTTCGAGGTCGAGTTCGCGGAGTTTTTCCGTCGGGGTCACCTCAGCGCCTCTTCGTACTCCGACGGGTCGTAGATGAGGGGGATGTCGTGACCCAGAGTGTCTCCGGCGATGACCTCCCCGACGACGACGGTGTGGTCTCCGGCGCGGGCGGTGTCCATCACCTTGCAGTCGATGTAGGCGATGCAGTCGAGGAGGAACGGCGAACCCGCGGGCGTGAGGCCGTACGGGACGCCGAGGAGCTTGTCGTGGTACTCGCCGCTCGTCTCGGAGAAGTGGGTCGCCACGTTCACCTGATCCTCGCGGAGCGCGCTGAGCGCGAAGGTTCCGGTCTCGATGAGGATGTCGTGGGTGTAGCGGTTGTTCTTGACCGCCACGGCCACGGTGGGCGGTCTCTCGGAGGTCTGCATCACCCACGAGGCCGTCATCGCGTTCGACTGGCGTCCCCGGCGGGTGCCCAAAACGTAGACCCCGTGGGTCAAATAGCGCAGAGCGCCCAGGATGTGGTCGCGGTCGCTGATGTCTTTGTCCAAAGCTCTCCATTCTCCCTGACAGGACTTCGACGACTCCATTCTATCTCACGCGGGTATACTGCTGCTCATGGCGAACTCGGGACAGGCGTAGATGAGCGCGACCCTCGTCTTTTTCGGGGTCGTCCAGACCCTTTTGTACCTCCTCTTCATCCGCTTTATAGACCTCTACGAGAGGGAACCTCTGCGGTATGTGATCCCGGTGTTCGTTTGGGGGTTCACGGTCGCGGTGATCCTCTCTCTGCTCTTCAATGCGATCTTCGCGTTCACTTTGACCTCGGTGGTGGGGGCGCGGGCCGCCGATTTACTGACCGTCGTCGTCGGCGCCCCGATCATCGAGGAGTGTTCGAAGGGGCTGGCGCTCCTGATCGTCTTCGGCATCTCCTATGCCGTAGCTCGCGGACGCGGCGCGGTGGAGTTCTCCGGCGTGATGGACGGTATCGTCTACGGCTCGGCGGTGGGTTTCGGCTTCTCCATAGCCGAGGATGTTTTCTATTACGCTCAGTACGGCCCCGAGACTTTCGTGGTGCGACGTATCTTCGGCGGCTTCGCCCACGCCGCCTTCACCGCCCTGATCGGCATCGGCATCGGATTGATTCCGTGGGTGCGAAATCCGTTTTTGAAGGTAGCCCTTCCGCTGCTGGGGCTCGTCGGAGCGATCCTGCTCCACGCGGTCTTCAACCTCGCCGCGACGCTCGCCGGACCGCTGGCGTACGGCATCCTCTTCCTGATCGTCCTTTCGTACATCGTCCTCATCGTCGCGTGGCTCGCGGTGGAGCGGCGCGCGATCCGGGACGAACTCCGCGAAGAGGTCGCGGCGGGCGTGGTCTCCCCGGAAGAGTACGAGATCCTGCCGACGTACTTCCGCCGCACCGGACGTTACCTGAAGCTGCTTTTCTCGGGACGCATCTCCGAGTGGTTCAGGGAGCGCAAAGCGCACCACGCCGCCGTGGATCTCGCGCTGACGAAGCGGGCCTCGCGGGGCCGGTGGACGGGCTCCCAGGACCGCCGCATAAGCTTTTTGAGGGGAAAGACCCTCTCTCTGAAGACCCCGACGAACGCCCGCGAAGTCCGCTGAACCCGCACGGTGAAATATCCGGTGTGATCCTGGCGGGAGGAGGCAGCCGTCGCATGGGCCGCGATAAACTTTCTCTCGAAGTGGGTAAGGTATCGCTTCTCGAGCGAGTGGAGGGTGTCTTGCAAACCTTCTGCTCCGAAGTCGTCGTGGCCGGAGACGGCGGCCCGAAACTCCGCGGAGTCCGCCGCGTCCACGACTCTCGCCCCGGCGGCCAGGGACCCCTCGCCGGCCTGGAAGCCGGGCTGAAGGCTTCGAGGAGCCGCGTCGTCTTCGCCGCCGCCGGAGACATGCCGTTCCTGTCGGCAAAGCTCGCGCTTCATCTTTGCGGACGGGTGAGAAACGAATTGCTCGGCGTCGCGCCGGTGAGAGGAGGGAGGACGCATCCTCTTTGCGCCGCCTACGACCGGGAGGTCCTGGCCGACGTTTCCGCGGCGCTGGATGGCGGAGAGCGTTCCATCGTCGGGTTTCTTTCGACGCTCGGCCGGGTCGAATACGTCGAAGGAGGTCTGGAGGAATTCGGGGATCCGGGAGTCTTTCTGATGAACGTCAACACGCCGGAGGACCTGGAACGGGCGAGGAGTCTGGCTTGAGGAGATCC
>JBOHBL010000651.1:0-7165 GCA_050698295.1 Rubrobacteraceae bacterium
CGGGAAGGCTACCTCGAGTGCATTGACCGCCAGTTCGGCGCCGCCCCCTCCAACGAAGCGGAGCGGGATCAAATACGCCGACTCTGGCTCGACGCCGAGGCTCGTCTCGTGAAGACGCTCGCGCGAAGGCACTTCGGCGTCCGCGGAACCTTCGTCGCCTTCGCGAAGCGCTTCGAGGAGGACCTGGAAGCGTATGCGGTCCTCTCGTTGTGGAGCGCGAGCCTCGCCGCATATGGCCTCGAAGACCCGCTCTCGCCGACGGACCCCGAGCATTTCGGGGAGCGCGACCCGGACGCGGCGGCGGAGCGGCTGGAGGAGAAGTTCAGGTACATGGAGCGGTGGGGAGGGCCGCCCATCCCCCTGACCGACGAGTTGAAAGTCGCCGTGAAGGCCGTCGTCCACGCCGAGATGGAGCGTTTGGAGGAAGGTCCCGCGGGCGATGGCTCCGAGGACGAAGCCTCCACGCTGGAGACGGCCCATCTTTGCTGGCTGGTGCTCCACGACCTGGGGAAGACCAGTCTGAACCGGAGGGGACTCGCCGCGCTGGAGATCCTCTTGTCTCTGCGGGGGGAGCATGCGGAGCTTCTCGCGGAACTCCATCGGCGGGACCCGAGGCGTCGGATGCGCGAGTTCGTGCGCCGGACCATAGAGGACGAGGTGGGACGGCTCGGACGGGATGTGTCGCACAGCGATTTCCTGCGGGAGATCACCGGCGAGGACATAAACGGGCGCGTCAACGAGTACGTGATAAAACGCTGCGCGGCGTTCCTCGACGTGGGGTTGGCGGCGTGGCGCATGCCGGGGCGCGCGCTCGGGTTCTACGATTCGTGGAAGAGCCTCGCCGGGAAAGACCGGTCCTTCGAGTTCGACGACCTCCCCGGCTGGCGGGACGCGCTCAACCATCTCCCCGCGCTGGCCCGAGACGCCGTCATACAACGCCTTCATGAACTCGGCGTCCGGGAAGAGGACTGGGGAGATTATCTGGGGCGTTTGATCATCCAGCTCCCCGGATGGGCGGGCATGATCCAATGGCGCGAAAGCCACCCGCAATACGCCCGCCAAGAAACGCAGCCGATAGACCTGATCCAATACCTCGCCGTTCGCCTTTTCTACGAAACACTGCTCATCCAGAAAACCTGCGAAAAAACCTGGCGCATAGACGGCAGCTCACAGAGCCTGCGCGACTACTTCGAGTCCCACCCCTCCGAGTTCTTCGCGCGCCGCGAATTGCAGCGGGGCGACCTCCCCGACTACCTCGCCGAACGGACACGCATGCTGGCTGCGGATCGCTCGTCCTCCGGCGGCCCCGAGGATGAACGCTGGGAGAGCCTGGCGGACATGATCTGGGCGTACCGTGAGAGCGAAGCTTCGGGAAGATCCGCTGTGTGCGACGAGGCATGGCGGCTTTTCCATCTTTCCCAGTTCCTCGGCCTCACGGGCGAGGAGGTCCGGTCGCTGCCGCCTGGAGAGCGGGGGCGTTTGATCGGCATGTTGGAAGCGTTCCCGTCCTCGGAGCATGGGCCGGTCTGGCTCGCGGCGTACGAGCGCAACTACCGGGATCGCATCCTCAACGCCCTCTCGAACAATCGGGGGAAGGGTCGGTGGAAGACGCGGGAGACGCGGCCCAAAGCCCAGGTCGTGTTCTGCATTGACGAGCGCGAAGAGGCCATCCGCCGCCACTTCGAGGAGATAGACGCGAGGTATGAGACGTTCGGAGCCGCTGGTTTCTTCGGGGTGGCGATGCAGTACCAGGCGCTCGACGACCACGACACGACGCCGCTGTGTCCGGCGGTCGTGAGTCCGGTGAACAAAATTGTGGAGGTCCGGCGCCCGGAGGAGACCGAAAGGCTTGAGACCCACAAGACGCGCTCGAAGTGGGAGGAGACTTTCCACAACGCTTACTGGGAGACCGAGCGCAACTCCGTCTCGGCGTACTTCCTCATACACCTGACCGGGTTTTTGCAGAGCGTGCCGTTGCTGGGGAGGATCCTCGCTCCCCGCGGCTACGCGAAGATGTCGGAGAAGGCGCACCACCGCATCGTCCCGTCGGTGCGAACCACCCTCGCCCTCGACGCCGGGGAGACCCACGCCCTCGAAGGCGCGTTCAAACTCGGGTTCGTCTTGGAGGAGCAGGCCAACCAGGTGGAGACGATGCTCCGCAACCTCGGCCTCACATACGGCTTCTCTCGCCTCGTCCTTTTCAGCGGACACGGCTCCGCCAGCATAAACAACCCCCACGAGTCGGCGCACGACTGCGGAGCCTGCGGCGGAAAGCACGGAGGCCCCAACGCCCGCGCCTTCGCCGCCATGGCGAACCGCCCGGAAGTTCGGACGATACTCCGCGAGCGCGGCATCGCCATCCCCGACGACACGTGGTTCATCGGTTCGCAGCACAACACGGCCAACGAGCTGTACACGTACTCCGATGTCGATGACATCCCACAGACGCACCGGGAAGACTTCGAGAGCCTCGTCGCCGACCTCGACGAGGCCCGCGCCCGCTCGGCGCAGGAACGCTGCCGTCGCTTCGCCTCCGCCCCGAAGGACGCTTCTCCGAGAAAGTCGCTCCGCCACATCGAGGGTCGGTCCGTGGACCTCAGCCAGGTCCGGCCCGAGTGGGGACACGCCACCAACGCCTTCGCCGTGGTCGGGCGGCGCTCGATAACTCAAGGACTCTTTCTCGACCGGAGGCCATTCCTCATTTCCTACGACCCCACACAGGACGCGGACGGGGCAATCCTCGAAAGGATACTTCTCGCCGTCGGCCCGGTCGGGGCGGGCATAAACCTCGAATACTATTTCTCCACGGTGGACAACATAAAGTACGGCTGCGACACGAAGGTGCCGCACAACGTGTCCGGCCTGATCGGGGTGATGGAGGGGGCGATGAGCGACCTCCGCACCGGCCTCCCCAGACAGATGGTCGAGATCCACGAGGCGATGCGCCTCCAGCTCGTCGTGGACGGAAGGCCCGAGATCCTCGGCGAGATATACGGTCGCCAGCCCGGGATACAGGAACTCCTCGACAACGCCTGGGTGCACCTCATCGCGATGGACCCGGAGACCGAGGACTTCCACATCTTCGTCCCCGGCGTCGGCTTCGTGCTGTGGGACGAACCGCTCACACCGCTGCCGGAGGTGGAAACGTCCTTCGAATGGTACAAGGGGAAGACCGACTTCCTCCCGCCGGCCTCGATAGTGCAAAACGGCGGGGGGGCGTAGCGTGTTCGAACTCCTCGTCATCCTTATCGTGGGGTTGCCGCTTCTCGCGGCGCTCGCCAACGGGATCAACGCGCTCTTTGGCGAGCGGTACTCATACGTCGTCGTGTATCGGCTGGCTTGCGGCGCGATCCTCGTCTCTTTCCTGGGCGCGGTGTGGGTCTTCGTCGGGGTGCTTCTGGATCCCACACCCCGCGAAGTGGTCGTCTATCGCTGGCTCTTCAGCGGCGACCTCAACGTGGACTTCGCCTTCCTCATAGACTCCCTCTCCGCGATCATGATGCTCGTGACCACCGGCGTCGGGTTCCTCATAGCGGTCTTCTCGGTCAACTACATGCACAACGAACGGGGCTTCTCGCGCTTCTTCACCGTGACGCCTTTGTTCATCTTCGCCATGCTGGTTTTGGTGATGGCGAACAACTACGTCCTCCTCTTCCTCGGGTGGGAGAGCGTGGGCGTCTGCTCGTATCTGCTCATAGGTTATTACTACGAGCGACCCGCCTCGGCGAAAGCCGGAACCAACGCCTTTGTGATGAACCGCATCGGGGACGCGGGATATTTGATCGGGATTTTCCTCATCGTCGCCACCTTCCAGACGACGGACGACCAGGGAGTCTTCTCCCAGGCCGACACGGCGAGTACCGGAACCCTCACCGCCATCGGGCTGTGTCGATTGGTCGGGGCGGTCGGGAAGTCCGCGCAATTGCCGCTCACGACGTGGCTGGCGCGGGCGATGGAGGGGCCGACGCCTTCGAGCGCCCTCATCCACGCCGCGACGATGGTGACGGCGGGGGTGTACATGATCGCCCGCAGCCACACTATTTACGACCTCGCCCCGAACGCTTTGCTGGCGGTCGCGATCGTCGGGGCGGCGACGGCGCTGTTTGGCGCGGTGGTCGGCCTCGTGCAGACGGACATAAAGAGTATTCTGGCTTATTCCACAACCTCGCAGCTCGGACTGATGTTCCTCGCGTGCGGGCTGGGGGCTTATCCGGTGGCGATCTTCCACCTCACGGCGCACGCTTTTTTCAAGACGCTCCTCTTCCTCACGGCGCCTTCGATCCTCCATCACCTCCACGGCGGGGCGGACGCACGCAAGGTGGGGAGGGTCAAGGAGAGCGTCCCGGTCGTGTACCAGTTGTTCCTCGTGGGCGCGGTGGGGCTTCTGGCGCTCCCATTCGTCTCCGTGTGGTGGCAGAGCGACGCCCTCGACGCCTTCTCGGGCGGTCTGTACATCCTCCTCGCCGTCGGTGTGATCGCGGTGTTCGCCGCCGCGTTCGCCACGGGCAGGATGGTTCATGAATCGTTCCACGAAGACGGACACGGTGAACACGAACACCGGTCGCAGTGGAAGTTCGTGGCGCCGCTCGTGATTCTGGCCGCGATAGCGGGGGTCGGGGTGTTCCTCGGGGTGTTGCCGGGCGGGGTGAGTGGCACGTGGTTCCAGGAATTTCTGGCGCCGGTCGTCTCCGGGCGGCCGGGGGTGCCGGACGGGAGCCTGCCGCTCGCGCTCGTTTTGCTGGGGCTTTTGATCCTTCTTCTCGTCGCCGGGTGGTTCGCGCCGCTGTATCTCGACCGTTTCAGGCCGGAGCGTCCGGGTTTGCTCTTTTTCAAGACGAGGGGCGTTTACAACCTCGCCCTCAACCGCTTTTGGCTGGACGAGTTCTATGACATGGCTTTCGTGCGGACGAGCAAGCGGCTCGGACGCCTCTTCGAGCGGATGGATGCGGCGTTCATAGACCGAGCGACGGGGGTGCAGGCGCCGGTTAGCAGGATCCAGACCGCCCGCGAGACGTGGGAGGAGCAGCGCCTCATCAGCCAGGTTGTCGAGCCGACCTCGACGTGGGAGGACGAGGAGGAGAGGGAGGGGAGGGCGACCCCGGCCCCCGGCGTGCTCGGCACGCTGACAAGGGTGGGCGGCGACACCTCCGGCTGGGTGGAGAGGGAAGGCATCGGCCGCGCCCCCGGGATCCTCGGCTGGCTGACGCGGGTGAGCGGCGACGCCTCCGGCTGGGTGGAGAGGGAAGGCGTCGGCCGTGCGCCGGGCATCCTCGGCGCTCTGACACGAGTGGGCGGCGACGCCTCGGACTGGGTCGAGAGGGGCGTCCGCCGGGCGCCGGGCGCGCTCGGCTGGATCGCCGGTCTGAGCGGGCGCATCTCGACCGGGATAGAGAGGGGCATTGACCGCATGCCGGACGGCCTCGAAAAGATGACCGAGGTCGTCGTCTCCGTCTCGGCGTGGATCGAGAAGGCCACATTCACCGGGGTCCACGTGAGCATGCCGCAGGCGAGCGGCGCGCTGGGCCGCGCAATGACGAAAACCGAAGAGGTCATCGGGCGGCCTGCGGTCATCGGTTCGATCGTCATAGTCTCGCTCTCCGCCGTGCTGATAAGGACGCTATGGTTCTGAACGAGATAACGGCCATGGAGCAGATCGGGTTCCCCATCCTGAGCATCTTGCTCTTCCTCCCGGTGGCGTTCATGGCGGCGTTGTTCTTCATCAAAGACGAACGCCTCGCATACCGGGTCGGACTCACGGGAGCGGCTCTCGAACTCGCCCTCGCCGCCTTCCTGGCGTACAGCTTCCGAACCGGCACCGCCGACATCCAGTTCGCGGAGAATACAGGCTCCCTCCCGCTACTCGGCTTCGGCTACCACCTCGGCGTGGACGGGGTGAGCGTCCTCTTCATCCCCGTGACGGCGTTGCTCACGCTGCTCGTCGTCCTCTACGCCGAATACTCCGTGCAGGCCGACGCCCGGCATTATTTGATAGCCACGCTCGGGCTCGAAGCCGCCTTGATCGGCGCTTTCGTCTCCCTCGACCTCGTGCTTTTCTGGATGTTCTTCGTGCTCGAACTGGTGCCGGCGTACTTCCTCATCACGCGCTGGGGAACCGGCGAACGGAGGCGCGAGGCCGCCCTCTCGTACATATATTTCATGCTGGCGGGGTCGGCGCTCATGCTCATGGGGATGGCGCTGCTCGCGATCAACCACAGCGTCGGTGCGGGATCCGGCCTCTCCTTCGATTTCGTGGAACTCCTGGAAACCCCGGTGCCGGAGAATTTGCAGACCATCATTTTCTTCCTTTTGTTCATCGGGTTCGCGGTGAAAGCGCCCGTGTTCCCGTTGCACACATGGTTGCCGAAGGTTCTGGAAGAGGGACCCGTGGTGGGGATGAGCGTGTTTTTAGTGGGGATCAAGCTCGGAACGTACGGGATGCTCCGCTTCGTCATTCCGCTGTTGCCGGAGGCTTCGCGGGAGTGGTTGTGGCTCATGGCGACGCTCGGTGTGGTGAGCATCGTGTACGGGGCGGTGATCGCACTGATACAGACCAACTTGCGACGGCTTTTGGCTTTCGCCAGCCTCAGCCACATGGGGGTCGTTTTGCTGAGCCTCTTCACGTTGAATATCTACGGTTTCGAGGGCGGGCTATTGCAGATGATCAACTTCGGCGTCGCCGGGGCGGGGCTGTTCTTCGTGGCGGGGTTCATAACAACGCGCGTGGGGCCGCCGGAGCTTTCGAGCCTGGGCGGCGTCGCGCAATACGCCCCGTGGATGACCGGCGCTTTCCTCGTCATCGCGCTTGCGACCGTCGGGTTGCCCGGGACGGGCGGGTTCAACGGCGAGCACCTCGTCATCATCGGCGCGTTCCAGATCCACTGGGCATTGGCGATAGCCGCGGGGTCGGCCATCTTCCTCACAGCCGCCTATTTCCTGTGGTACTTCCAGCGAGCCTTCCTCGGCGAGGCCAACGAGATCATCGCCCACAAGATGAAAGACCTCCGCCTCCGAGAGGCGGTCATCGCGCTCGCTTTGGGGGCCATGATCTTCTGGATCGGCCTGGCAACCGGCCCGTTCGTCGAAAGAATGCGCCCGTCGCTGGAAGCTCTGGAAACCAGACAAACTACAGGGAGTGGGGAGGCGCTCGCTTCGCTCGCTTGGGGAG
>JBOHBL010000652.1:0-1045 GCA_050698295.1 Rubrobacteraceae bacterium
TTGTACATGGGCGTCGGAAGATTGAAAGAGATTTCGAGTTCGCTCGTCGCCGCCGGACGGAGTCCCGAGACTCCCGTAGCCGTGATCCGTTGGGGAACCACTCCTGAGCAGCGAACCGTGACGGGGACGCTCGAAGACATAGCCGGGCGCGTCGCGGAAGCGAACCTGCGACCGCCCGCGATCACGGTCGTCGGAGACGTGGCCGCCCTTCGCGCCTCCGGGCTCGACTGGTACGAGAGGAAGCCGCTCTTCGGACGCCGCATACTCGTGACGCGGGCGCGGGCGCAGGCCGGAGAGCTGTCGAAAAGACTACAAAACCTCGGTGCCGAGGCCATCGAGTTCCCGACCATCGAAATCAAACCGCCGGAGGACTTCGGCCCGCTGGACGAGGCGATACGGGCGCTCGACTCATTCGACTGGCTCGTATTCACGAGTTTGAACGGGGTGGAGGCTTTTCTGGAACGTCTCTCTCATCATGGCCTCGACCTGCGTTCCATCCCGAGAGAGGCGAAGATAGCCGCCATAGGACCTGCGACGGCGGAGGGGATCGAAGCCGCCGGACTCCGGGTGGACATCGTCCCGAAGGAATACCGCGCCGAGGCGTTGCTGGAAGAGGTCTCGAAAGACTCCCTCGCCGGAAAACGCATCCTCATCCCGCGCGCGAAGGTCGCCCGGGAAGTCCTCCCGGACAAACTCCGCGAGGCCGGAGCGGAGGTCATCGTGCCGCCCGCCTACGAGTCCGCGCCGTCCTCGAAGGGAAAAGAAGCTCTCGCGAAGCGCCTTCGAGTGAACGAGATGGATTGCGTCACCTTCACCGCCAGCTCGACCGTCGAGAATTTCGTACAGGCTTTCGGGGAGGAGGCGGCGCCGCTCCTCGAAAAAACAAAAGTCGCCTGCATCGGGCCGATCACCGCCGACACCGCCCGAAAAAACGGGATCCACGTGAACATCGAGGCTGAAGAGTACACGATACCCGGCCTGGTCGAGGCCGTGAAAGGTTTGCTCGAACCCGGAAGCTAGACTTTTCTCCGTGCTACACTTATCC
>JBOHBL010000653.1:0-2105 GCA_050698295.1 Rubrobacteraceae bacterium
GGGAAAGTACGAGCGGGCGAGGCTCCCGCCGCCGAAGCCTCCTTCCGAGTTCGGCGAGAGTTTGTCAGGCGGGAGTGTGGGGCTATTCGAGAAGGGGAAGTCGAGACCATCCCCTGCTCCCCACTCCCCACTCCCCACTCCCTGTAGTTCCGCCGAAGGCGTAGCTCTTGCGCGCTCTCGTCTACAGGAAATCCATCCCGAAATACCTCCTCATGAAGGTCGGGGCGAAGCGGGTGAAAGGGCTCGAAACGGGCCGCTTTTCGCCGTTGCGACTGGGAGACGTTTCCGAACCGAAGCTCCCGACGCTCGAATGGGTTCGGGTGAAACCGCTTCTTTCCGGCGTGTGCGGCTCGGATCTGGGGACTCTCTCCTCGGAGAACTCTCCTTATTTCTCCCCGATCACCTCCCCTCCGTTCGTGATGGGACATGAGATCGTCGGCGAAGTCGTCGAAGATAAGGGCGGCTTTGTCACCGGTGAGCGGGTCGTCCTCGAACCCGCTTTGGGATGCGCGGTTCGCGGGATAGACCCTCCGTGCGAGTTTTGCGCCTCGGGTCGGCATGCTCTTTGCGTGAACGTGGCGAAGGGGAATATCTCGCCCGGCATCCAGACCGGGTTTTGCCACGACACCGGCGGCGGCTGGTCCGAGGGGACGCTCGTCGCGCATCCCTCGCAGCTCCACCGCGTCCCCGATTCTCTCTCCGACGAAGCCGCCGTCGCCGTCGAGCCGCTCGCCTGCGCGGCGCATGCCGCGCTGAAGGCGGCTCCGGCTGCGGACGATACCACGCTCGTCATCGGGGCGGGGAGCGTCGGGCTTTTCACGGTGGCGGCGGTAAAGCATCTCGCCCCTCCGAAGCGGATAATCTGCGTCGCCAAACACGAGCGGCAAAGGAATGAAGCTCTCCGCCTCGGCGCGGATGAAGTGGTCCACCCGAAGGACGTGTACGAAAAGCTGCCCGCGATGCTCGGTTCGGACCGCTACAAGCCGGAGCTTGGGAAGCCCGTCGTGACGGGTGGGGCGGAGGTCGTCTTCGAGTGCGTGGGGGCTTCGGGGACTATGGAGGACGCGGTTCGGCTGGCGAAACCCGGAGGCCGGGTCGCGCTCGTCGGGATGCCGGGACAGAGGAGTTCGCTGGACCTCACCGCGCTTTGGCACAAGGAGGTGTCTCTCGTCGGGACCTATGCCTATGGGGTCGAGGAATACAGAGGGGAGAAGACCACGAGTTTCGAGCTTGCGATGAAACTGGCGCCCGAGATAGAACTTGGTTCGATGGTTGGACCGGGGTTCCGGCTCGGAGACTACCGGCAAGCTATCGCCTCCGCGCGCTCCGCCGGGCGCGACGGCCACGTCAAAGTCGTCTTCGATCTGCGGAAATGATCCACCCCTTGACTCCCCTTTCGAAATGCGCTTAAAATTACTTTGGAATCCTAACTAAATGGGCTTTGCTTCCGACGAAGAGAAAGAGGTCGTGATGCGCTTCCTCATGCGTCTCATAGCGTCGTTGCAGAGGGACGGCGTCATCACCGTCGCGAGGATGTGCGTGAGTTGCCGCTTCTTCCGCGAACACGCCCATCCGGGGGACGCCGCCGCCCACCACTGCGCCCTGCTCGACGCGCCGCTCGCGAACCACGACCTCCGGGTGGACTGTCCGGAGCACGAGCCGGCGCATTGAGCGGTATCGCGCACACCTTTCATGCGTTGTTTGCCGGAGCGTGGCTCGTCGCCTCGCACGGGGCGCACTTCGGGCGGAAGATCACAGCCCTCGCCATAAACGCCTGACTTGTTCTTGCGGTAAACAAGCCCCACAATAGCCCTCCGATTGCTTCGGATAGAATCTAAAACCACGAAGGGAGAAGAGATGAGCCGCGACGGGGAGCAAAAACTGCAGATCGCACTCGACAGAAACAGTCCCCCCATGATGTTCAACGCCGGAGACGGCTTTCATTATGAAAGATTGCCGGAAGGCACGAGAGTAATTTATCCCCCCAAGCCCTTCGACCCGCTCCCGGATGAGAACGTGGCAATAGAACGGGCGTTGCTCGAGCCGCTGGAGATGAAACCCCTCCACGAACTCCTCCACGCGGACATGAAACTCACCATCGCCTT
>JBOHBL010000654.1:0-2658 GCA_050698295.1 Rubrobacteraceae bacterium
CCGCCGCCGCTTCGAGCAGATGGTCAACCTCTCCATCTTGCAGGTCGTCAGGCGTTCCATCTACACCTCGGTATCGACCCTGATCCCGGTGACCGCGCTGCTGATCTTCGGCGAGACCATCCTCTCGGACTTCGCCTTCGCCCTCCTGGTCGGCATCGCCTCGGGCACGTACAGCTCGATCTTCATAGCCTCGCCCGTCCTGTGCCTCTACAAAGCGTGGCAGGCGAGACGCGCCGCCGAGCGCGAAGCCCGGGAACGACTGAGCGAATCGTAGAAACGTAGCTACGTCTCTACTCTTCCTCCGATGCTTCTTTTCTGGAGATGGAGGCGATTCCTCGACTCAAAGCATCGAAGATGCGCCCTGATTCTCTGGTGAGGAGTGGGCCGAGGACGGAGAGGATCAGGACGTAGAGGGCGGCGAAGGGCTGGATGATCTGGGCGAGCCCGCCGGCCATCGCGAGGCTCGCCACGATGATCGAGAACTCTCCTCGCGAGACTATCGTCAGCCCGACGTTGGAGGATGCTCTGTTGGAGAGCCCGGCGTTTCTGCCCGCGAGCATCCCCGCCGTGAAGTTCCCGGCTATCGTGAGGGCGACCGCCGCGAGCGACAGCCACACCGCGTCCCCCAGCGAAAGCGGGTCTATGCTGAGACCGAAGCTGAAGAAGAACAGCGCCCCGAAGAAGTCGCGGAAAGGTATGACGAGGCGTTCTATGCGTTCGCGGTGTTCGGTTTCGGAGAGGACGAGGCCGAGGAGGAGCGCGCCTATCGCCTCGGCGACGTGGATCGTCTCTGAGAAACCCGCGACGAAGAAGAGCGCCGCGAAGATCACGAGCACGAAAGTCTCGCCGGAACGGATGTTGAGGAGCCGGTCCAAAATCGGGGCGGCTTTGCGGGCGAGGACGAAGAACAGCAGGATGTAGCCCAGCACGACGAGCATCGTGAGGACGGTCGCGCCTATCGAGCCGCCTTCGGAGAGGACGAGGCCGGAGAGGATGGAGAGGTAGACGGCGAGGAAGATGTCCTCGAACATGATTATGCCGAGGATCATCTCGGTCTCCGGGTTGGCGGTGCGTCTCAAGTCCACGAGCATCTTCGCGACGATGGCGCTCGAAGAGATGGTGATGATCCCGGCGACTACGAGGATTCCCGCCAGCTCAAAGCCCGAGAGCCAGCCGAAGAGGAGCCCGAGGGTGAAGTTGATGCCGATGTAGATCGCGCCGCCGGCGACTATCGAGCGTCCCGACCGTATGAGCCGCCCGACGGAGAACTCCAGCCCCAGATAGAAGAGCAAGAACAGCACTCCGACGCGCCCCAGAAACTCCAGTATCTCCGCGCTCTCCTCGAAGCCCAGGTCGAGGGGACCGATGCTCGGCAGGTGCGGGCCGACGGCCATGCCGACCAGGATCAGGAACGGTATGTTGGAGAACTTTAGCTTCCCGGCGAGCAGCGTCGCGGCGGCGATGAGGACCAGCGCCGCCCCGACTTCGAAGACGAGGTGGTCCAATTCCTCAGCCCCTCTCCGCGGACAGCGCGTCCCTGAGCCGGTTGACCTGTTGCCGCTCGCCCGCGACGACGAGCGTCGCCCCCGCTTTTATGACGGCTTCGGGGCCGGGGTTCACGACCTGCGTTTTGTCGTCTTCGATGATCGCCACTATCGTCGTCCCGAAGTTCCGGCGCACGCCGAGGTCGCCTATCGTCCTGCCTTCCGCTTCCGAGCCGCTCTCGACGCGGTACCACTCGATCAGGAGCTCATCGAAGGCCATCTCGACCTTCTCCATGGCCTTCGGGGTGTAGGCCATGCCGCCGAGGATGCCGGCGATCTGGCGCGCCTCGGCGTCCTCGAAAGTGATCGAAGCGACGCACTCATCGTAGTCGCCTTCGTCGAACTGGTAAATTTCCCGCCTGCCGTCGTCGTGGATGACGATGACGATCCTCTCCCCGCCGCTGACGTCGGCCTGGAACTTCTTCCCGATCCCCGGCAGGTCCGTCTCCCTGATCTCCATCCGAATGTTCTCCTCGTGGTCCGCTTCGAGAATGGTTGCTTTTACCTTAACCTCTCCGAGCGAAATCGCCATGAATTTCGTGAAAGAAGTTCGATGCGTGATGCGGGGCGGTCGTGGGTTATCATGGAGGAGTTGGAACCTACAGGAGGTGGACATGCGCGGGACCATTGGCGAGACGCTCGAACGTTTGATCCTTTTGCAGATAGGCGCGGCGGCGGCGACGCGCGACCGGGTCGAGAAGGTCGTGGAGGGCCTGATCGAGCAGGGCCGCCTCCAGCGCGAAGAGGGCCGCACGGTCGTCGACGAGGTGATGACCCGCGCTCGCGAACGCTCTTCGGGCGCCCGTTCCCTGGTGGACGCCTCGACGCAGCAGGCTCTCCGCACCGCGGGGCTTCCGACCCGCGAGGACTACGAGGACATGGTCTTCCGCGTCGAGCAACTCGAACACAGAGTCCGAATGCTCGAAGACCGTCCCGCCGGCCCACCCCCGCCCGCCGGAGGCCCCGAGGGCGTTTCGGGACCGGGCCCCGGACCCGCCGGGCCGAGTGACAGGCCCGATACCCCTCCAGGACTGTGAAAGCAGGGAGTGGGGAGCGGGGAGTGGGGAGTAGTTTTTATTTGCCCACTCCCCACTCCCTAAACGAGCGAAGCGAG
>JBOHBL010000655.1:0-2416 GCA_050698295.1 Rubrobacteraceae bacterium
GGGCCGGGTTCCTGGAACATGCCCGATTGCCGGAGGTTCTCGACGACCATCGGATCGCTCTGGATCGAGTTCCCCCACGTGTCGGCGTAGTACAAATCCTCGAAGGGCGGACGCGGCCTTTGTCCGCCGCCTTTCGGATCCTCCGCCGGATAGCCGACGATCTGGATTTGCGCCGGAGTCACATGCTCGGGCATACCGAAAAGCTCGCGCATTTGGTCGCGGCGTCCGGTGAGGAGTTGTGTTCCGAGTCCCTCGTCCACGGCGGCGAGGAGAGCGGAGCCGATGGCGAGTCCCATCTCGATGGCCGAGAGCCACTGCGCGAACTCCATGTCTCCGGAGAGAACGTTGAAGTCCGGGGTTTTCAGGACGGTCTCGTCCACGAACTGCTCGCTCCAGCCGTAGCTCGACGTGAGCGCCTTCGTCTCGATGAGGCCCATGAGGTTGTCTTTGAGGCTCTCCCATCCCGACATGTCTATGGCCCACACGATATGCACCGGAGCCTGCGCCGCCTGCGGCTGGTTATACAGCGAATCTATGAGTTCCTCGCGGATGGCGTCGTCCGTCTCGCCCTTCGTGACCACGACGGCCTTGCGGATGAGGCCCGCGTTCCCGTGCTGGCACTGGAGGCGAGCCGCCTCGAGAATGGTCTGGATTTTTTCTTTCTCGACGGGCTGGTACGGCTTGTAGTACCGGATGGATCTCCGGTTGCCGACTGCTTGCTTGAACTCCACGTTTTGCTCCCTTCTTTTGTAGGCTTCAGGTTTCAGGTCTCAGGCTTCAGGTTTTGTGGCCGACTCGTCGAAGGCTCTCGCCTCTCACCGTTCAGTCTTTCGCCTCTTCATCACATCCGGCGATCTCCATTCGATTTCGCCGACCACGGTTTTTTCTGATGCCTGAGACCTGAAACCCTCCTTCTCACTTCGCCAATATTCGCACCGCCGCATCTCCACCCAGACAACCACCTCCGTTCTTTGTTTTTCTCATTTCCTGGACACCTCGTAGCCGGCGGATTCGCGATCCCACGTGTCTTTGGTTATGCCCCGCTTTCGGAGGGCGGCGTATTGGTTTCTTTGCGTCTCCGTCTTCGGGAGGGACTCGACGAACTCGACGTATCGCGGCACTGCGTAGTGGGCCATCTTTCCCTGACAGTGGTCGAGGAGTTCTTCGTGTGAGAGTGTTTCGCCCGGTTTGAGGATGACCTCGACCTTCACCTCGTCCTCGCCGAGGTCGGAGGGGACAGGATACGCAGCCGATTCGAGGACGGAGGGATTTTGGTTTATGACGGACTCTATTTCCCACGCGGAGATGTTCTCGCCCCTCCGGCGCATGGATTCTTTCTTTCGTCCTTTGTAATAGAAGAAGCCGTCCTCCTCCATGACGGCGAGGTCGCCGGAGTGGAACCACCCGCCCGCGTACGACTTCTCGGTCTCCTCGGGGAGCTTGTGATAGTACGTGAGCCTCCCCTTCGGGTGGCGGAAGACGAGTTCTCCCGGTTCGCCGGGAGGAAGGGGATTGTCTTCCTCGTCCACGATGCGGAACTCGACTCCGGCGACGGGCTTCCCCATCGCGCCGGGTTTGTCCTCTGTATTGAGGAGGATGCCGGGGGCGTCCACCATCCCGAACCACTCGATGAGATGCACGCCGAAGCGGTACCGGAACTTCTCCCACGCTCCCGGCTGGCATCCCGCGTCCACGACGACTCGGACGGGATGGTCGAGGTCGTCGGGGTGGGGAGGTTGTTTGAGGAGGATGGAGATCATGGCCCCCAAAGTATTGAATTGGACGGCCTCGTATTTGCGGCATTCGTCCCAGAAACGCGACGCGCTGAATTTCTCGCCGAGGGCGAACTTCGCATCCAAAACCATCGAGCCGACCATCGAGACGAGGAGCGCGTTCGCGTGAAAGAGCGGGAGCGACGTGTACATCGTCTCCCCGGCCTTCACGCCGGAAGCGTCCAAAATCATTTGCATCGGGTTTCTGTCGTACTTCGTCGCGACTACGCCCTTCGGCGGCCCCGTCGTCCCGGAGGTGTACATCATGCCCACCCCCCCGACGGAAGTCTCCTCGACTTCGACATCCGGCTCCTTGTCCGCGTGGTCCATGAGGCGGTCCATCGTCCAGTCAACCCCATTTCCCGCCTTCCCTCCGGCGACGACGGAGGCGCGGAGGCTCGGGAGTTTCCCCTTTACGGCGAGGACGGCGTCGCGGAGGTCGTCCTCGAAGACGACGGCGACCGAGTCGGAGTCGGCGAGGATATGCTCGAGGGTCGCGCCTCGTTGTGAGGTGTTCACGGGGACGCTCAAAGCGCCGATGAAGACTATGCCGAGGTGCGTCCAAATAAACTCCGGGCGGTTTCCCATGAGGATGGCGACCCGCTCTCCGGGCCGAACCCCGAGTTCGAGAAGCCCGTTCGCGG
>JBOHBL010000656.1:0-8053 GCA_050698295.1 Rubrobacteraceae bacterium
GCGAACGGCTCCTTCACGTACAAGACGAAGAAGAACTTCAACGGCGCCGACAGATTCGTCTACGAAGCCACAGACGGCAAGGGCGGAACCGACAGGGCGACGGTCACCATCAGGGTTCGACCGGTCCCCGGATAAATACAGGGAGCCGGGAGGCACTCGCTCCGCTCGTTTCGGGAGTCGGGAAAAGACGAGGGGTCGAAACCTGTGCCGCCGAAGTCTCCCTTCGAATTTATGGAGAGTCCGTCGGGCGGGAGGACGAGAGTATCAAGGGAGAGGGAGTCGAGAGTGATCCTACTTCCGACCGCTCGCGGCTTCGGCTATAGCCTCGGCGAGTTCTTCGAGCGAATCGAAGTTGTGGCCGGAGAGGAACACGTCCACATATGGGAGCGCCGCCGCCATTCCGCCCGCTATCGGCTCGTAGCCCGTCGCCGCTTTCAATGGATTGACCCATATGATGCGGTGCGCGAGCCTCGACATCCTCCGCATCTGCTCGGAGAGAACCGCCACGTCCCCCCGGTCCCACCCGTCCGAGAGAATCACGATGACCGAACCGCGCGCCATTCCTCTTTGCCCCCATCGGTTCACGAACTCCTTCATCGCGTCGCCGATGCGCGTTCCGCCCGACCAATCCTTGACAGCGCCCGCAGCTTCCGTGAGCGCCCGGTCGGGGTCTTTGGTCGTGAGTTCGCGTGTGATCCTCGTGAGCCGGGTTCCTATGGAAAACGCTTCGAGCTTCCCTCCACCTATGACGCCCGCGTGCAAAAACCGCATGAGAGCGCGGCTGTAATCGGACATCGAGCCGGAGATGTCGCAAAGAAGGACCACCCGCCTCGGCTGCATCCGGTTCGAGCGGAAACTGTGGCGCATGGTTTCGCCCCCGGAACGAAGCGCCGCTCGAAGCGTCCGCCGATGGTCGAAACGCCCCCTCTTCGACGGTTCGAGACGGCGGCTTCGGCGGAGCGCGCCCGACAATCGCAAGTCGGCGAGGAGGCGGTTTAGTTCGTCGAACTCCTCGGAGGTGTACGCGGAGAAGTCTTTGGCGCGAAGGAGCTCGACGGGGCTGTAGCGCATGCGAACGGCCTCTTCCCCGCTCTCGTCGGCTTCGACCTGCTCTTTGGGCGGCATCACGGAGTCGAGGATGGGCTGTTCTTCCGGCTCCTTCGGCTGAGGGGGAAGTTTATCCCTTTCGAGCTCGTCCCAAAAAGCCTGGAAGGCGGCGTCGTATATTTTGAGGTCTTCGTAGCGCGAGCAAAAAATGGCTCGTCCCGCCCAGTAGACGCCTTCGCGCCGCTCCACGCCGACCTCGTCGAGAGCGCGGACGAACTCGAGGGTGCGGTCGGAGCCGGTTCGGATGCCCGACTTCCGAAGCACCCGCCCGAAGGCGACCGCCGCGCGATCCACGCGATACGGCATCTCAGACGCCGGAGACTCCCCAGCCACCCGCGTCCACCTTGCTGAGCATCTTCTCTATCCCCGGAGCTTTGACCCGTTGTTGATCCTCGCGATATTTCACGACCGAACCGAGCGTCGCCTCGACGAGTTGTTCGTCGAGTTCCTTCGCCCCGAGCGCGACGAGAGCCTCCGTCCAATCCAAAGTTTCCGCGACGCCGGGCGGTTTATACAAGTCCATGCCCCGCATTTCCTGAACGACTCCCGCGACTTGGCGGGCGAGTTCTTCGCTCGTGCCTGGGACGCGGAGGCGGACTATCTCCACCTCGCGGTCGAAATCCGGGTGCTCGATCCAGAAATATAGGCATCTTCTTTTCAGCGCGTCGTGAACCTCCCGAGTCCGGTTCGACGTGATGACCACCACCGGAGGACGCTCGGCGTGAATCGTCCCGATCTCCGGTATCGTCACCGAATAGTCCGAGAGTATTTCGAGGAGGAAAGCCTCGAACTCGTCGTCGGCGCGATCCACCTCGTCGATGAGAAGCACCGGCGGATATTCCCCGTGATGTTCCAACGCCTGCAAAAGCGGGCGGCTCACGAGGAACTCGCGTCCGTAAAGGTCGCGCTCCAAATGTTCGCGGTCTTCGTCCTTGCCGATGGCTTCCGTCGCGCGGATGTGGAGGAGTTGGCGGGGATAATCCCACTCGTAGACGGCTTGATACACGTCAATGCCCTCGTAGCATTGCAAACGGATCATCGGTGTTTGCAACATGCTCGAAAGCACCTTCGCCACCTCGGTCTTCCCGACCCCGGCCTCGCCTTCGAGAAACAATGGCCGTCCGAGTTTGAGGGCGAGGAAGATGGCGGTCGAGAGTCCTTCGTCCGACAGGTAGTCGAAGTCTCGGAGGCTGCTTTGAAGTTCCCCGGAATGAGAAACGCCGGGAGGCAATGCCCCCCGGCGAGAATTTGCCGCTTCGCTCAACGGCTCAATGCCTCTTCGATGGCCCGCTTCGTGAGGACTCGCGCCAGGTGCTGGCGGAACTCGCTGGAGGCCGCGATGTCCGACGAGGGCGATGTCCCTTCGGCGGCGGAGTTCGCGGCTTCGGCGACGGAGTCGGAGCTTGCACCCGACAATGCTTGCTCGGCGGCGGTTGCCCGGATCGGGACGGAGGCCATGTTCGTGAAGCCGATGCGGGCCGAGGAGATCGAACCGTTTGACCTCTCGACTATCGCCCCGACGCCCACGACTGCCCAATCCTGCGCCCGGCGGTTGAACTTCTGGTACGACCATCCGGCTCCGCCCAGTTTCGGAACCCGGACCTCGGTGAGGACCTCATCGGGCGCGAGGGCCGTCATGAGGTAGTCCTCGAAGAAGTCGGCCGCGGCGAGTGTCCTTTCTCCGCCGGAGCCGGTTATGGTGAACTCCGCGTCGAGGGCGAGCATGACTCCAGGAAGGTCGGAGGCCGCGTCGCCGTGGGCGAGCGAGCCGCCGATGGTCCCGCGATGCCTCACTTGCGGGTCACCCACCAAACTCGCCGTGTAGGCGACGATGCCGCACTCGTTTTTGAGCAGGTCGTTGTGTTCCGCGTCGGTGTGGCGGGTCATCGCGCCGATGGCGAGTTTGTCGCCCTCATCGCGGACGTAATTGAGATCGCTCACTCGCCCGAGGTCTACGAGGACCGTCGGGGCGGCGAGGCGGAGCTTCATAATCGGGAGGAGCGAATGTCCTCCCGCGAGGAGTTTCGCCTCGTCGCCGTGCTGGCCGAGGAGCTCGACGGCGTGAGCAGCCGACTCCGCGACCTCGTAGTCGAACTTGAGCGGGATCACAGAGATTCACTTCCTTTCTGATCCACGTTGTCCGTGGCCTGCGCCGGACGGCCCGAGAGATCCTTGTCGCGATCCTCCCTCATGTCCGACCCCTGTATCGCCGTCCACACCGCCATCGGAGATGCCGGCATGTCTATATGCGTGACCCCGAGCGGCGAGAGTGCGTCAAGCACAGAGTTGATAACCGCCGGAGGCGAGCCGATGGTTCCGGCCTCGCCGATACCCTTAACTCCGAGTGGGTTCGTGGGCGACGGCGTGATCGTCCGGTCGAGCGTGAAGTGCGGTATCTCCGGCGCGCCGGGGATGAGGTAGTCGAGCATCGAGCCGGTGACGAGGTTTCCGTCTTCGTCATAGATGGCCTCTTCATAAAGCGCCTGTGCGATACCCTGCGCGATGCCGCCGTGGAGTTGTCCGTCGGCGATGGTCGGGTTGATGATCGGGCCGCAGTCATCCACCGCGAAGTAGTCCCGCACCTTGACGTGCCCGGTGTCGGTGTCCACCTCGGTGACGCATATGTGCGCCCCGAACGGATACGTGAAGTTCGGCGGTTCGAAGGAGGAGTCCTCGGTGAGGTTCGGCTCCATGCCCTCGGGCAAGTTGATTCCGAGGAACGCCTCTCCGGCGACCGTCGCCATCGAGACGTTTTGATCGGGCGAACCCGCGACCGAGAATGTCCCGTTCTCGAACTCGATGTCTCCCTCGGCGGCTTCGAGCATGTGGGCGGCGATCTTCTTCGCCTTCTCGACGACCTTGTTCGCCGCGAGGTGCACGGCGACGCCACCCACGGGCAAGCTCCTCGAACCGTACGTGTCGCGCCCGAGCGGGGAGGTGGCGGTGTCGCCGTGGAGGACTTCCACGTCGTCGGGGGTGACGCCGAGGGCGTCGGCGGCTATTTGGGACCACGAAGTTACGTGTCCCTGACCGTGAGGAGATGTCCCGGTAACGACCTCGACCTTGCCGGAAGCGAGCATCCTGACCGACGCCGCTTCCCAGCCCGCGCCGCCGAGGCCGACGGCGGCCAAAACCTGCGACGGGGCGAGGCCGCATATCTCAGTGTACGTCGAGAAGCCGATGCCGAGCTGCACGGGGTCGTTGTCGTCCCGGCGGCGCTTCTGCTCGGCGCGTAGTCCCTCGTAGTCCGCGAGTTCGAGAACCTTATCCAATGCGCCCTGCAAATCGAAGGAGTCGTATTGGATTCCGGCGGGCGTCCCGGTCGGCTCGTCGAAGGGTTCATAGAAATTGCGGCGGCGCACCTCTTCGGGGGCGAGGCCGACTTCGCGGGCGAGGGCGTCCATTATGCGCTCGATGCCGTATGCCGCCTCGGGTCGTCCCGCGCCTCGGTATGCGTCGGTCGGGGTTTTGTTCGTGAAGATGCCCTTGCATTCGAAGCTGTAATTCTCGAAGTCGTAGACGCCGGGGAACATGAACCCGCCGAAGGTCGGGATACCGGGCGTGAAAATCTGCAAATACGCGCCCATGTCGGCGAGGAGTTTCACTTTCAGGCCGAGGATCTTGCCTTCGGAGGTCGCGGCGATTTCGAGATCTTGGATCTGGTCGCGCCCGTGGGTGGTCGCCAAAAAGTTCTCGGACCTCTCCTCGACCCACTTGACGGGGGCGCCGAGCTTGCGCGCCAGCGCGATGGCGAGGACTTCCTCGGCGTAAACGTTCAGCTTCGAGCCGAACCCGCCGCCGACGTCGGGCGCGACGACGCGCATCTTTTGCTCGGGGACGCCGCAGACCCCGGCGAGAACCGATTTGAGGATGTGGGGAATTTGCGTCGAGGAATACACCGTGAACCCGCCGTTCACCGGGTCTTGCGTGGCGACCACGGCGCGGCACTCGATGGCGGTCGGGAGGAGCCTTTGCTGAATGTATCGCTCCTTGACGACGACGGGGGCGTTTTTGAACGCTTCGACAACGTCGCCGGTGGCGAGGGGCCACGTATAGCATTCGTTCGTCCCGAACTCCTCGTAGACGAGCGTGGAGTCGCTCTTTATCGCGTCCTCCATCTTCGTGACGACGGGGAGGTCCTCGTAGTCCACGTCAATGAACTCGAGGGCGTCTTTGGCGATGTACCGGTCGTCCGCCACGACGACGGCGACGCCGTCTCCGAGGTGCTTCACGGCGTCTTTGGCGATCGGATAATGCTCGGGCCTCTTCATGTCTTCGGTTACTTGCCACGCGCACGGCAGTCCGGCGGCGAACTCGTCCTCGAAGTCCTTCGCGGTGAAGACGGCCCTCACGCCCGGCTGCTCCAAAGCCGCCGAGGCGTCTATGTTCGTGATCTTCGCGTGGGCCATCGGGCTGCGAAGGAGGGCGAAGTGGAGCATGCCCGGCAGCTTTATGTTGTCGGCCCACGTCGCCTTGCCCGTTACGAGCGCGGGGTCTTCCTTCCTCGGAACCCCGCCCCCGACGTACTTTTGCGCCTGTTCTGTCATCCTGTCCCTTCCCTAAATGTCCGCTAGGATACTGGGCTGCCGGAGGCTTGCTGGACGGCCTTCACGATGTTCTCGTAGCCGGTGCAGCGGCAGAGGTTGCCTTCGAGACCTTCCCGGATCTCCTCCTCCGAAGGATTCGGCTTCTCCTTGAGCAAGCTCACCGTAGCCATGATCATGCCCGGCGTGCAGTACCCGCACTGAAGCCCGTGCGCCTCGTGGAACGCCGTCTGGACGGGATGCCATTCGCCGTTCTCGGCGAGTCCCTGGACGGTCATGATGTCCTGCCCGTCGGCCTGCACCGCGAGCAGCGTGCAGCTTTTGACGGACTCGCCGTTCAAAAGCACCGTGCATGCTCCGCAGTTCGAGGTGTCGCAACCGGAATGGGCGCCGCCGATCCCGAGATTCTCCCTCAAATAGTGGATGAGCAGGAGACGCGGCTCCACCTCGTGTTCGCGCGTCTTGCCGTCTACAGTCACCTGGATCCTACGCACATATCCTCCTTTCCCAACACCATGAACTCCGCCTCCGCAGGAAACGAAAGTCGCAAAACACTGCGCCGCCTGTCGGACAGGTTCCACCCCTCGACCACCGCCCGCAGCGAGCCGGCTCACATGGCCGATTTATCCGAAAGTCTCCGGCGCCTGTCTTGCCTCCCCTTTCCATCTCAGAAGCCCTCGCAGTCTAACACAGGTGCTTTCTCTCGCGCATCTTTCAAGCCGTATGCCTCATGCCAGGTCCGGTCGAATGGTCCCGCTTTTGTAGAGAGCGCGCCGCGAATCGCGCCGGTGATCAACCAGAATTGATGTCCGTCCAGATATTTCATGCAAACCACTTGCAGCAAATAGAGACTATTAATTACGCCTTAACAGTTGGAAAAATAGTTAGTTTAAGCTAAAGTGATTTCCGCTTCGCTCATGGCGGGTGATCGCGGGGAAAGGAGGCGATGCCGTTCGAGAGGATTTTCTGATTTGCGCGGGTTTGGGCCGCGCGAAAGTTTTCGGGTATGACAATGCAAGTTTTGGGGAAAGGAACGAGGTTGGATACCTCTCAGATCTACGAGTTTCCGGTACACGAGTACTTCAAACAGCCGAGGTCTTTGCTCGGAGCGGGCGCGCACGAGAACGCGGGTCCCGAAGCGGCGGCGATGGGCCTCAAGCACGTCTTGTTCGTGACTTCGGGTCTTCGCGGCACGGGCATCATAGACAACTGCAAGAAGAACTTCGAGGACGCGGGCGTCTCGGTCACGGTCTACGACAAGGTCGAGTCGAACCCGAAGGACTACAACGTCATGGACGCCTACAAGGCGTTCGCCGACTCCGAGTGCGACGGCTTCGTCTCCATAGGCGGCGGCTCCTCGCACGACACGACGAAGGGCGCGAGGGTCGTCGCGGCGCACGACGGCAGGAACACGAATGAATTTCAGGGGCTCAACACCTCCGAGAAGCTCGACAACCCGGCGCACATCGCCATAAACACGACGGTGGGGACGGGTTCGGAGACGACGCCGGCTTACGTGATCACGGACCTCTCGTCTCCGAAGGCTCCTCACAAGTGGGTCGCGTTCGACGCGGCGTGCACGACGACGCTGGCGATCAACGATCCCGTACTCATGATGACGCAGCCGGCTCACTTCGTCGCCTACACGGGCTTCGACACGATGGCCCACGCCTCGGAGTGCTACGTCGGACGTGTGCAGCATTTGTCCTGTAGGCCGCAGGCTTTGTACGCGCTGCAGCTCGCGGCGAGCAACCTGCGCGAGGCGACGTACAACCCGCGCAACTACGACGCGATGCTCGGGATGTGCTGGGCGCAGTACATCGCCGCTCAGGCGTTCAGCTCCGGGCTTCTCGGGATTTTGCACTCGCTCTCGCATGCGGTGTGCGCCTACTACGACATCCACCACGGACTCAACAACGGCGTCGGCATCGCCAGGGTGTGGGAATACAACGTGCCGGCGGCGACCAAACGCTTCAGGGACGTTGCCGGGGCGATGGGCGTGGACACGAAGAACATGTCCAACATCGAGGCCGCCGACGCGGCGCTCGAAGCCGTCGTGAGGCTCGCCAAAGACTGCGGCATCCCGGACAACTTCCAGGGTGTGCCGGAATACTCCAAGACCAGGATGGGCAAGGGCTGGTACGAGGGCAGGTCCTCCTCGACCATCCAGTCCGACGACGACGAGCTTCAAAAGATGGCCGAACACATGATGGAGGACCTCTGCACGCCCGGCAACCCGCGCGACCTCACCGTCGAGAACGCGAAGGAGATGCTGCGCGACTGCGTGTACGAGCCGATGGAGCGCAACGGCGCCAACAACTACCCGGTCGCCCGCGGCGGCGCGATGGAGGACACGACCGCCGCCGGATAAAGAGTCCACCGCCAACCAGACCGAAGAGACG
>JBOHBL010000657.1:0-1921 GCA_050698295.1 Rubrobacteraceae bacterium
GTCGCTTCGCGCCTCTCCCATTGATCTTTTCGCAGCGCGTACTCGACTTCTCCTTGCTCCGCTCCCTCTATGGGCTCGTCCCATTCCTCGTGGAACGTCCGAACGTACGTGAGGCCCGCCTTCTCCATGACGCGGCGCGAGGCTGTGTTGACCGCCATCGTCCGGGCGATTACGCGCCGCGCGCCGAGTTCGGTGAAGCCTTTTTGGATCAGGGCTCGTGAGCCTTCGGTGGCGTAGCTCTTGCCCCAGCCGGATTTCTTGAGTCGGTAGCCGAGTTCGACTTCTTTGGGAGATCCGCCTTCCGGTGGCCGAAACTCGAACCATCCCAGAAATTCACCGGTGGACTTTTCGATGGCCGCCCAGTAGCCGAACACCGCGAAACGCTCGTAGTATCGGAGGATCCTTGGCAGGGTCTCGTTCTCGATCACGTCCCGGGGCGTCGGTCTGCCGCCGGTGAGGAAACGCATGACCTCCGGGTCGGAGTCGAGATCGAAGAGATTGTCCACGTCGGCTTCGGTGAAGCGTCGCAATATCAGACGTTCGGTTTCGAGGAAGACTCGCATTTTCCGGCTGTCTCCGTCCTCCAAAAAGCTGACTCGCTGACCGGCTGAAATGCGCGGTTCGCCGAAGGCGAACCGCTTTCAGTCCATGCGCTGTTCGAGGTCGGATATCTTTTCCCGAAGCTGGCTTATTTCGTGTTCCAGATAGGCTTCTCGTCCGCGCACCCTCGTGTAGCCCGACTCCAGCGCTGAACCGAATTCATCCACGGTTCGGACCACGGCGTGCCCGACGAAGCGGGCCGAGGTTTCGAGGCCGCCGATGACGGCCTGACCGGCGGAACGGGCGGCCGGGGTCGCCGCGACCGAACCCACGACGAAGCCGCCGACCGCGCCGACGGCCGTCCCGACCAGGAATTTGGTGGACCCCTCGCTCAACCGAAGACCTCCTTCGAGCAACTCTGGATCGAACCAGTTTAGCATAGCGATGTGCCGGGCCATCCGACGCAATCGGGAATTGTATACTTGACCGAGTATGCTGGACGTGGAAAAACGCGAGCTCCTCAGAAACCTCCCCGCGGTGGACGCCGTGCTTCGTTCCGAAGCCGCCGGAGATATCGTGGACCGCCACGGAACCGTCGCCGCGACCGGCGCCATACGCAAGGCTCTGGAGGACATGAGAGGAGCGATCCTCGCCGGAGAAGAACCTGACACCTCGGAGGAAGCAGTCGTCTCGGCGGCCTCGAAGATGCTCGCGAACCGGGGCCTGCGGCGCGTCGTGAACGCCACCGGCGTCGTGCTCCACACTAACCTCGGACGCTCGGTCCTCTCGGAGAAGGCCATCGAGGCGGTCGTGGATGCCGCCACCGGGTACTCGAACCTCGAATACGACCTCGCCTCCGGGCGCAGAGGTTCTCGCTACGACCACGCCGTGCCGCTTCTCGAGGAACTCACCGGCGCCGAGGACGCGCTCGTCGTCAACAACTGCGCCGGGGCGACGCTCCTCGCTCTCGCGGTCGTGGCGGGCGGGGAAGAGGGGGCCGAAGTCATAGTTTCGCGAGGACAGCTCATCGAGATCGGGGGCGGATTCCGTATCCCCGAAGTCCTCGAAACCTCCGGCGCGAAGCTCCGCGAAGTCGGAACCACGAACCGGACGAGACTTTCGGACTACGAGAAGGCTATAAACGAGAACACCCGCGCGATTTTGTGGGTCCATCCATCCAACTTCGAGATCCGGGGTTTCACGGAATCGGTCGAGGTCGGCGAGCTGGCCGCGCTGGGGCCGCCCGTCGTCGCCGACGTCGGGAGCGGAGCTTTGTTTCCCTTGAGCGATGAGCCGAAGGTTCGGGACATCGTTCGCGACGGCGCGCGACTCGTGACCTTCTCGGGAGACAAGCTCCTCGGCGGGCCGCAGGCCGGCGTCA
>JBOHBL010000658.1:0-1237 GCA_050698295.1 Rubrobacteraceae bacterium
ACTGTACCCGCTGATCGGCGTCGCGGGAGGAGTAATTACGCCGATGGGACAAGCAACGCTGTTCAACGCCCGCTCGGATGGATGCCAGGTTTTGTTGACGCGGGGACGAAAGACCGGTCGCAGGCAGGGCGGCGAGAGGTACAGGCCGCTCAGGGAGCTTCCGGTCGAGGCGATCGAGCCGTATGGAAAGGGGAGTTTGAAACCGTGAAAACCGTGATGGAGATCCCGGATTTGGGTCCGTGCTGCTGTTGTGGCACGGAAAATTATCCGGCCACGAACATCGTGATGCTCGACCAGAAAGCTCCGGTGAAGGGAACCGGTTGGGCGTGTTTGGTCTGCGGCCTCGACCCCGACGGCGCGGTCGCCGTGCAGTGCGAGAAGTGCATGGCGAACGGCGTCGAGATCTCGATGGCCTGCCACGGCTACCCGGCCGGCCGCGTGAGGACGAAGGTCTCCGATCTGGTCGGCGAACATCGCCACGACGAGGGGAAGCACGCCTTCGAGGATTTGAGGATGCTCCGCGCCGATGCGGACGTAGCTCCGCTGGCCGAGACCGAGCTGATGGGATGGTACGGACATGGCGAAAAAGGCGACAACGACGAAAGGAGAGAAGAATGAACTGGTTGGGCGAAATGCAAAGGATCGCGCTCGTGTTCCCGGTCGTGGAGGGACATCAGGCGCAAGACGGGAAATACTTCCGCTGCTACGACCTTGAGCATGCCGTGGGGCTGACGGCGGATTTGCGTTGCATGAAAATCGAGATGCAGGACGGCTCCGTCGAGGTCGAAGGCCCTTACTGCGAGGACTGCGTGTTCGCCGCGACCGCCGAATTGGACGTGGCCGGCCACCGGGTACTCGAAACCGCGCGGATCCAGCTCGTGCAAGGCGATGAGCCGTGGTTCGGCGGCACTGACGACGAAGAAGACGAAAGGAGTCGGGAATGAGGAAGTCGATCGCGATGGGGGCGCTGGTTTTGGCTTTGGCCGGCTGCGGCCAGACCGACCGGGTCGCTTGCGCGGATCTCGACCGCATGGGCGACGGCGTGAGGGAGGCCGGAATCGAGAGGGAGTGGGTTGCCGAGGAGATCCAGGGCGACCTGGCCGAGGCGAAAGCGCGGGCTAACTGCGAGGGCTACGACGCTTGGTGGCAATCGGAGGACGATTAGTATGACGCCGGAGAGAAAGATTTACGTTTTGTACCACTCGCATTGCGCGGACGGTTTCGGGGCGGCACATGC
>JBOHBL010000659.1:0-2953 GCA_050698295.1 Rubrobacteraceae bacterium
GGGCGGGGTCTCGGAGGCGTTGAGGATGTCGAGCTTCGTCGCCTCGACCTCTATCTCGCCGGTCGGGAGGTCGGGGTTTTCGTTGCCTTCGGGCCGCGGGGAGACCTCGCCCTCTATCGAGATCGACCACTCCGGCCTGAGTTTCTCGGCGGCGGAGAATATCTCTCGTTCGGGATGGAACGTCACTTGGGTCAACCCCCAGCGGTCGCGGAGGTCTATGAAGATGAGGCCGCCGTGGTCTCGCCTGCGATGTACCCACCCGGCGAGCCGGACTCCCTCGCCGACGTTTCCTCTTCTGAGTTCTCCGGCGTTGCGCGTTCTGTAAGGGTTCAAGGTTTCTCCAGTCTCTCGGTTCGCTTCAGTCCGTTATGGTAGACGAAAGCGGGTCCTCGTTGCGCCTCGTTTTTGCTCGTGCTAACTTAGCACGAGATTTTCGACCGGGGAGTTATTTGCCCCGAGAGTTCGCCGAAGGTTCGTCAGGGAGGCGTTTATCCGGGAGGGACGTAAAGAGCCGTTTTGGGGACAAAATCCGTTGCCGGCGGCGTTCTTGTGCCTGTTCGTCCTTTTCGGCTGCGGCGGAGGAGACGAGGTGGAGGAGGTGGCGCCTCCAGCTACTCCCGAGGATGCCGCCGTGGAAGCCCCCGACGACTCCTCGGCTTCCCTGACCACCACCCAGGTTCAGGAGGGGACGACGGGTGGAGAGCCGGTAGGAGTTGGGCAGCAAGAGACCGGTGAGAACGTGCCCTTCGTCCTCAACTTCGACCAGCCTGTGCCGCCGGACTTCCGGGCGGCTTATCAGAGGCGGACCTTGATCGCCGTTCAGTTCTACGAGGTCGGGCAGGACCCTTTCTACCCGCAGGGCCTCGAAGTCGACCGGTTGGTGGACGGTTTCATGCAGGAGCTTCGCGGCGAGTACCCGACGATAGAGTTCTTCTCGTACGACATCGCCAACCCCGGCGACGCCCGGACGAGCGACGCTCTGGAGCCGGGGCAGTACGGGACGCTCGCGGCGCAGCTCAACGTGGGCTTTACGCCGTTCGTGGCGATGATGGCCCCGAGTGGCGACGGCTACGTCATCATCAATCGCTTCCAGGGCTACATTCCCCAGCCCGTCTTGAGCCAGGCGCTCTTCGACCTCTCCGGCATCGAAGTCGCCGACAACTCAAGCGACGTGGAAGTCGAGATCGAAGGCGTCCAGCTCACGGAGACCGGCGGGGGCATCGAATACTTCACCGTCTCGAACCTCGCCGATGACCCGGTGGACCTCCAGGGCTTCTCGCTGCGCCTCTTCGATCCCGAAACGGGAGAGGTGACGAACGACTCTCCGGGCGTCATGGTGGACGAGAGCGTCGAAGTCGCGCCGGACTCCGCCGCCTCCATAGGCCGCGTCCCCGACGTCACCGACGCCGAGGGCAACGTCGTCGAAGGCACCTTCGGCGGCGGACAGAGGATGGACCTCTCCGAAGGAGATCAGGTAGCCCTCCTCGACTCCGGCGGAGCCGTCGTCACGACGTTTTCGGTTTAGCTCGCTTCGCTCGCGGAGGAGGTGGAGGAGTGGAAGAATCGTATATTTCTTTCCCGACTCCTCGACCTCCTCCGCACGTGCGATAAACTAGCACCGCTATGGACCACGTTTACCTCGACAATGCCGCCACCACGCCGCTCGATCCGGGAGTTCTGGAAGCGATGCTGCCTTTTTTGGGGGGTGTTCGGGGCAATCCTTCTTCGCTCCACGCCGCCGGGGGCGCGGCGCGGGACGCGATAGAGGCCGCCCGCGAATCTGTGGCGGCCATGACATCGGCCTCGCCCGAGGAGATAGTCTTCACCTCCGGCGGTACCGAGGCGGACAACCTCGCCCTTTTCGGTCTTGCTCGCTGCGCCCCGCCGGAGAAACGCCGCGTCGTCGTCTCGACAGTCGAACACCCTGCGGTGAGGGAGGCCGCGAAGCGCCTGGAAATGGAGGGTTTCGAGATAACCCGGCTCGGCGTGGATGGGTTCGGGATGGTCGATGTCCCGGAGTTCGAGGGAGCGTTGGGAGACGACGTCGCCCTCGCCGCTGTGATGTGGGCGAACAACGAGGTCGGGACGGTCCAGCCGGTCGAGGAGCTGGCGGAGATCTGCGCGGAGCGCGGCATCCCTTTCCACTCGGACGCGGTGCAGGCCGCCGGACGCGAGGGCATGAATGTGGGAGAAGTCTCCGTCTCGACGCTCGCGCTCTCGGCTCACAAACTCTACGGTCCTCAAGGGGTCGGAGCCCTGTACGTCCGCGACGGCGTGGAACTTTCGCCGGTCCTCTTCGGAGGAGGTCAGGAACGCGGCCTCCGCAGCGGGACCGAGGACGTGGCCGGTATCGTCGGCTTCGGCGAAGCGGCCCGCCTAGCTCGCGAGGAAATAGGGGATCGGGTGCGTACCGAGCGGGAACTCCGCGACCGCATCATCACCGGCGTGACGGAGGTTTCCGGCGTGAGGTTGAACGGGCATCCCGAAAGGCGTCTTTCGAACAACGTCCATCTCACGGTGGACGGAGTGGAGGCCGAGAGCCTGGTTTTGATGCTCGACGCGCTCGGATACGCCGTCGGGAAGGGCTCGGCGTGTTCTTCGAGCGGACACAAGGCGTCTCCGGTGCTGGAGGCGATGGGGCAGGGGGAGCAAGAGGCGTTCTCCGCGCTCCGGGTCTCGACCGGCAAGGACAACGCGCCCGAGGAGATCGGGGGCTTCCTCGAAGCCTTCTCCGGGTGCGTGACGAAACTCAGAGAACTCTCGCCCCTGCAAGCTAGCTGAAAGCCGAACGCTGATATGTCCGACCGCTACAACCCCCAGGTCATCGAACACCTCGTCCGTCCCCGCAACGTCGGGGAGATCGAGGGCGCCCACGGAACCGGAGAGTCCGGCGACTCCGCCTGCGGCGACGTCGCCCGCTTCACCGTGAAACTCGATGGCCTTCGTCTCGAAG
>JBOHBL010000660.1:0-4129 GCA_050698295.1 Rubrobacteraceae bacterium
CGATGAACGTCTTCAGGTCACTCACGTCCCCGATCCTCACATGTCACCGCCGTTGATCGCGAGCGAGTTCCGATGTGCCCTCGCCATGGTCAACCGCCAGCCGGCTGCGTCACGATCCCGCCGAAACGGGCCCTTGTCCGTCCTCACACACCCCTCTCGCTTCTCCCTTTCGGTAGGAAGGTTGGTGCTACGCGGCGTACAGCCCTCGTCCGGCCAGGTTCCCGTGGCCACAGCCTCCTGGTACGCCTTCAGGAGGCACTTCGCCGCAGCAGGTTCGAGCGGGGAGTCAGGGGTAAAGAGCTGCGCGCGAACGTGACTGATTGGTCGTCCTCGAAGATCTTCCTGCCTTCGATGAAGGGGACCTTCAGACAATGTCGCCGATGAAGCGGGGGCGGGGGTCGGGTCGTGAGGTGATGTCGGCGAGCCAGGCCTCGACGGTCGTCGCGATTGTCTCGACGGTCTCTGGTGGGATCTGCTGGCCTGGGGTGAACTCGAAGACGAGGCGTATGTCGAGCCCTGAAAGCTCCCGCGTCTCGGCGAGCGCGAGCGTGGTGCCGGGCAGGACGACCGTCTCGTACTCGTCCTTCTGAGCGGAGAACGCCGAGATCTCACGGGCGGTGGTCGTGTAGATGGCGTAGATGGTCCCCGTGCCCGCGACCAGGTCCGGACGGCGTGTGGTGGCGGTGAAGCCGGTGGTCACGGTCACCTGGCCGTCGCGGGCGAACTCAGTTTCAGCCGGGCAGCCGCGGAACACGACGCCCTGGAACGGCGGCAGCTTCTCCAAGGTCTTGAGGAAGACAGCGGGGTCCGGAGCGGCGTTCACAGGTCGATCTTCCGACGAGCGGTGCGGAGATGCCATTCCTCGATCTGCCAGTCAGGCAGATCTGATGGTGCGGTGAGGGTCTCGGTGTCGTCGACAGGCCAGAGGGACACGACGACGCTGTCCTCCTGGCGCCCCACGACATCGGTGGCTGGATCGGTCGTCCACACGGAACCATCAGCAGGTCGTGCGGCCTGTAGGCCGTGTGGTGCGTTGTCGAGGACCAGTCCGAGCGGCCCGCCATCGGAGACAGGTCGCAAGCCCCGGATCTCGTAGGAGCCAGCGTGCGGTTCATGCCACAATTGCGCCCAGGCGCCGTCGAAGAGGTGGTAGGCCCAGAGTTGTGGCACGTCTCGTGGATGGCCGAAGGGCTCCCGTGGCGCTTTACCCGGCGTACGCATCTCGTTCTCGAAGTCGATCAGCCATTGGGGCTTCGGCTCGCCGGAGCTGTATCTGGTGTTGTCGGAGCCAGTCATCGAATCTCCTTGAGTTCGAGGATGCGAACGTTGTGCAGGGTCTTGCCGTCGATCTCGATCTGGGCGACGACCTCGTTGCGAAGGACATCGAACTTTGCATCAGGTTTGAAGAGGTATTCGGCTTCGTTCTGCTTCGCCGCGAATGGCTGAACGTCGGTGCTCGAATGACCATCGACCTTCATGTAGGTCGGGTTCTGGTCGAACTCATTGATGAAGTCGCGGGCGACCTTCTCGGACGTCGAGCTGCTCGAGAAGGCGTGGTCGCTGTACTGGCCAGTCCTTGCGATCTCGTCGACCACGAAGTCGGGAAGGTTCGTGCCTCGATACGTGACGCCCTCGTGCCGCGGCAACTTGTCCAGGCCTGCGACGGCATTGTCGATGCGTGCCTGGACATCTGGCGGTGTGGGATCCGTGCTGCGCAGCGACCCGTTCATGTCCGTGTAGCCCTTGTTGGTGGTGTAGTCCCATACCCCGTGGATCTCCTCCTTGGAGAGGTCGGGGTACTTCGCGTGCATGTCGTCGACCCACTGCAGGATCTCCGGATCGTCGGGAGAGCGACCCAGGCCCTGGGGCGGTGGCGGGGCATCGTCGAACGCCCCCTCGGGCAGTCGGGTATCCAACTTGCCGAGATCACCGAGGTCATCGATGGCATTGTCGATCTTGCCGACGTCGCCGAGGCCGTCGAGGTTGTCGACGCCGCGAAGGGCTTTGGTCATGTCGCCGAGCGCGTCGAGCGCGTCGGCGCCGCCCTTGATGCCGCGGGTCGCGGCGGTGCCGGCTCCGCCGGTCAGGACGCCGGCGACGATGTCGGGGACGAGGTGGCCGATCGCTCGGGCGGGGTCGTCGGCCCAGGTGTCCCAGTCGAGCAGGCCCTTGCCGAGCTGCTTGCCGAACTCGAGGGGGTCCTCCTTCAGGGCCTTCCACAGTGCCTCGGCGTCCTCGAGCATCATCGACTGCTGGGCGGCGAGCTCCTCCGCGGTGAGGTCACCGGTGGCGAGCTCGATGATGTCGTGGAGCGGGCCCATGTTGTAGCCCATCTTCACCAGATCCCAGACGGCCTCACCGGCGCCTTCGAAGATGCCGCCGACGAAGGCGAGTCCGGACTCGAACCAGTTGCGTTTCTCCGGAGCGTCCTTGCAGCCGACGCGTACCTCTCGGGCGCAGCGTGCGGCGGCGATCTTCAGGTCGCTCTTGGCGGTCTCGAACATCTCGAGTGCGCCGGCACGGATCTCGGCGCCGGGGTCCGAGAACGGGTCCTTGGTGTAGGGGTAGGTCATCCCGCCGGCCAGTGCGTCGGAGCGGGCCCGGTCGAAGCGGCTGGAGTATTCGGCGTAGTCGGACTTGGCCTGAGTGGTGACGCCCTCGCCACGTTCATACTCCGACTTGGCGGTCGCCGCGTTCTGCTGGGCCGTCTCCAGGGCGGAGGCGTAGTCGATCAGCGCGTTCCCAGCGGCGCGGAACCCGGTGCCGGCCTCGTACCAACGGCTCGGTTCGCGGTCATGGGCGTCGCGGAAGTTTTCAGCGGCCCGGCCGATCCATCCGCCGGTGTCGATCTTGGTCAGGGCGTCGCCGGTCTGGTCGAAGAACCGGCCCTTGTCGGCGCAGGTCTGGCCGCGGGAGCGGATCTCGCCGGGGTTGCCCTTGATGGTGAAGTCGGGCACCCGCTACTTCCCTCCGCCGGTGATGGTGAGGTCGGTCGCAGCGGACTTGGCCTTGGCCATCTCTGTCGTGCCCGTCTCGTTGAGCTCGAAGTAGTTCATCGCGATCTTCCCGATGCGGCCAGACATCTCGCCGACGTCCTCGCAGAGGTTGTTCATGCCGCGCTCCCAGCGGTCCTTGAACTCCTCGACCGCACCCCAGACCTCTTCGGAGCCGCAGGCATCCTCGGAAGGGACCAGGTCCTCGACGTCCTTGTCCTTGAACAACTCAACCGTGTCGGCAAGACCTTGAGCGGCCTTCGCCAAGGACTCCAGATCCACCTCGAAGTCGTACGACGCCATCCGTCCAGCCTCCCCGATCCTGTATCGGGCCCGAAGCCCGAGCCGCGTACGCGGAGGACAATGTAACCTCAGGACCGGGTGCACATCCACCAGCCCCAGGGGAGCCCGTGAACGACAACATCCAGCTGACAGTCGGTCAGCAGACCGCCGCCGCCAACCTCATCGAGGAGCGGATGGCCGATCTCGAGAAGCTGTTGACCACTCTCTCCGGAAACATCGAGAGCGCGGTGCCGGGGATGATGGGGAGTGCCGCGGGAGGCCTCGTGGAGTCGCTCCAGACGTGGTACGAGAAGGTCGGCGGACTGGGGACCCTGATGCAGGATTACGCCGCCGCCCTGCGTGCCGTCGATGTCCAGCACGCCACTACCCAGAACGAGATCGTCCACGAGGCGCACGGTCAGGCGACGAACCTCCAGCAACGGCTGGGGCCCCAGGGATGAGCGGCTCGGGGGAGGGCAACAGCCTGATCGTCAAGGAAGCCAGCATCGAGGATCTCGAGACGACGCTGAAACAAGCCTCCGGCGACCTGCGCAACTTCTTCACCGACCTGATGGACGAGGTCGAGCAGGCCACGTCGGGCTGGTCGGCCGAGACCGGGTCGAAGCAGGCCGCGGACCGCGCCGCACGCCGGATGATCGACGCCTCCGGACGTGCCGCCGCGGTGCTGGAGACGATGGCCACCGCCGTACACAACTACGGTGAAGACGCACACGACATCGAGGTCAAGAACGTCGCGATCGTCGGATGATCGCCTGAGCCGGGAGACGAAGATGCGAGCGATCCACCACTGGGACCTCTGGGTCGACGACTTCGAGACCGCCTCGGGGCAATGG
>JBOHBL010000661.1:0-3187 GCA_050698295.1 Rubrobacteraceae bacterium
GCATAGAAAAGCCGCCGGCGTGGAAGCCGACGGCTGATACCTGAAACCTGACGCCTGAAACCTACAAACCGAGTTTCTCGCTTATTTTTTCGCGGTCGAAGCCGATTATGACTTCGCCGTCTATGACGGTCGTGGGTGTCGCCTGGGAACCCATCTTGACCATCTCCTGCATCGCGTCGAGGTCGGTGCGGATGTTCTTTTCGGTGAACTCGACGCCTTTTTGAGATAGGAACTCCATCTCCCGGACGCAGGCCCCTCAGCCGGGCTGGTGGTAGACGATGACCTCGTGTTCGGCCACTTTTGCCTCCTCTTCGTGGTTTTCCGGCGTTCGCGCGGGGGAGATTTTAGCATCGCCCTTCGTCTATACTGCGCGGGCAATGTTGGAGGTCATTCTCGTTTTGATCGGGTACGTCTGCGGCGCGGTTCCGACCGGAATTCTGGTCGGACGCGCCTTCGGCGTGGATGTACGCAGGATCGGCAGCGGCAACATCGGAACGGCGAACGTGCTGCGGGCCGCCGGCAAGAAGGCCGGCATCGCCACGATGGTCGGCGATATGCTCAAGGGCATCCTGCCGGTCCTCATCGCGTATCTCTTCACGGATAGCGAATGGGTTTTGGCCGCGGTCGCTCTGGCCGCCGTGTTCGGTCATTGCTGGCCGGTGTTCTTGAAGTTCAAGGGAGGCAAGGGCGTGGCGACCGGCGCCGGGACGAGCATCGCGCTCGCCCCTCTCGTCGGGCTGCTTATGTTCGCGTTGTGGTGGGCCGTCGCCTTTTTGACGCGATACACTTCGCTGGCGGCGATAGTGGTGATGCTGGTCAGTCCCGTGGCGTTCATCGTTTCGGGGCAACCGTTGCCCTACGTGCTGTACGCGATCATCGGCGGAGCGGCTGTGATCTGGCGCCACAGAGAGAACGTGAAGGCGCTCCTGAACGGGACCGAGAGGAAAGTGGGGGAGAAGAAAGTGTCGAGGGTGAAGTAGCTTTTGCCAAACGTATCGTACAAGGGCAAGAACGTTCTGCTCACCGGTGGCACCGGCTTTCTGGGGACGGCGATGGTGGAGAAGGTCCTTCGCTCGCTGCCGGACCTCGGGAAACTCTACCTCCTGATCCGCGCCTCGGACAAAAAGAGCGCGAAGGACCGCTTCGAAAAAGACGTGCTCGCTTCGTCGGCCTTCGCCAACTTTCGCGAGGAAAAGAGCGAGGAGTTCAAGGAATACGCATCAGAAAAAGCGCGCGTTCTCGAAGGCGACGTGCATGCCGAGCGTTTGGGACTTGGCGAGGAGGAGTTGGCCGAACTCTCGCGCGAGATAGACGTGGTGATCCACTCGGCGGCCTCCGTCGTCTTCGACGCGCCGCTCGACGCCGCCGTGGACTCGAACGTGCGCGGCACTCTGGGGCTCCTGCGTCTCGCCCGGAGCTGGGAGAAAAAGCCGCTCTTCGTCCACATCTCGACGGCTTACGTGGCCGGGACGAAAAAGGGGATGATACCGGAGGAGCCTCCCCGGGAGACTTCGCCGAACGGGACGTATCTGGACCCGGAGCAGGAGTTGATATCGCTTGAGTCCGCGGTGAGGGAGGTGGATATCGCCTCCCGCGAACGCGAGAACGCAAACCGATTCGAGACCGAAGCCCGGCGGGAACTCGGCATGGTCGGCGAGGAGTACGAGGTCGCCGAACGCGCCGAGCAACTCAGAAAAGCGTGGGGCCGCGAAAGGCTGGTGGAACGCGGCACCGAGCGAGCCCGTCGACTCGGCTGGCACGACGTGTACACCTTCACGAAGTCGCTCGCGGAGAGAATGGTGCTGAGAGAAAGGGGAGACAACCCGCTCATCATTCTCCGGCCGGCGATCATCGAGAGCAGCTACCGGGAGCCTTATCCTGGTTGGATCCAGGGCTCCCGCATGGCCGATCCCATAATCATGGCCTTCGCCCGGGGCATCCTGCGCGAGTTCCCCGGCGACCCCGACAGCTTGATAGACATAGTGCCGGTGGATCACGTCGTGAACGCCACTCTCGCCGCGGCCTCTCGCCGCCCCGAAGAACCCGAGGTCTATCACGTCGCTTCCGGGGAGCGGAACCCTCTCCGCTACCGCGACCTCTACAACCACGTTCGGGGATATTTCCTCGAAAACCCTCTTCGCGACTCCGGCGGGCGACCGATTTATCCTCACGAGTGGAGCTTCCCTGGAAGGAAGGCCGTCGAGCGGGGTTTGAAGGCCGAACTCGTCGGGCTGAAAGTGGCGAACGCCGTGGTCTCGCGTCTCCCCGAAGGCCACCTCGCCACGGATTTGCGAGGAAAACTGGGACGGGCCGAGAAGCGTTCCCGGATGAGCCTCTACTACAGCCGCATCTACGGCCCGTACTCCACGATGGAATCGACGTTCTCCACGCAGAACACGGCGAGATTGTTCGAGCGACTGTCCGAAACGGAGAAAGAAGAGTTTCCCTTCGACATCCGCGAGGTGGACTGGGAGGGGTGGCTCGTCGGGGCGCACCTGCCCGCGCTCACCACCCGTCCGGATCGGAGGAAGCGGAAAAAAAAGATCGAAGCCCCCGGAGAGGTCGCCGCCATCTTCGACGTGGACGGCACCATCATCGGCTCGAACGTCGTCTCCTACTACGCCTGGTTGAAGATGCGGGAGATGCCGGTCTTCGCCCGTCCGTTCTGGCTCGCGGCTTTCCTCGCCAAAGTCCCGTACTACTGGGGTCTCGACAAACTCAGCCGCGCCCACTTCAACCGCGCCTTCTACAAAAACTACCGCGGCTGGAAACCCGAAAGAGCCAGACACCTCGGCAAAGAGAGTTTCTCCGGCTTCACCCTCGAACGAATCTTCCCCGAAGCCCTGGCGCAACTGCGGAAGCACAAGGAGGCCGGACACCGCATCGTCCTCCTCTCCGGCGCCCTGGACTTCCTCCTCGAACCGATGAAAGACCTCGCCGACGACATCCTCTCCGCGAAGCTCCAGGAAGAGGACGGCCAGTTCACCGGCGAACTTTCCGGCGCTCCGGTGGCCGGAGAAGCGAGGGCCCGCATGCTCGCCTCCTTCGCGAGGCGGCGCAACGTGGACCTCTCCAAATCGTACGCCTACGGCGACTCCATCTCCGACCTCCCGATGCTCGAAGCCGTCGGGAACCCCGTCGCCGTCAACCCGGACAGGCGACTGGAAAAAGCCGCGAAGGAGAACGG
>JBOHBL010000662.1:0-13944 GCA_050698295.1 Rubrobacteraceae bacterium
CCTCTGCACCTCGGCATCCGGGCCGTTGTAGCCAAGAGCTTCGCCCGCATACACCGGCGGAATTTGATCTCCCAGGGCATCCTGCCGTTCGTCTTCGAGGACGAGGACGACTACGAGAAGTTCGAGGCGGGCCAGACGTGGGAGTTGCCGGAGATACGAAAGCGCCTGCAAAACGGCGACGAGAAAGTGTCTCTCAAAGGCGAGGACGGAGGAGTCACGCTGCTCGCCGAATATTCGGATCGCGAGAGGGACGTATTGCTCGCGGGCGGCGTGCTCAGAAAGTTGCGAGAGGGGGAAGACGAACAACCCGAAGCGCCGGAGCGAGTTTCGGGAGAAGCGGAGAGATGATCTTCCAGCCTTCTACGGGCGGGTTGGCGTCCTCCTGTGTCAGAGGCCCGCTCTATGGGCGAAAGCCTGCGGGGTCAATATCTCGACGGGTATCGGGAGGGTGGCTTCCGTTACGTGCGGGTCGCTGGCGACTATGAAATCAGCCCCGGTTTCGTAGGCCAGCTCCGCTATCCACCAGTCGCCGGGGTCCGATATGCTCTTCGGCCAGGGATGCGTCTCCGGGTGATGCTTCTCGCCCTCGGTTCCCAGATCCAGGGCAACCTCGAAGGCTCTCGCCGCGTCGCGTATCAAGCCCTCGGCGTATCTCCGGCGAACGACTTCGACCAACTCCGTGAGGAACCGGTCGGAGATGGCGAGTCTCACCTCTCCGGTTCCTATAGCCCGGCATACTCTGAAAGCGGCCGCGTCTCTGCTCCCGATGAGGGCCGAGACGACCACGCCCGTGTCGAGGACGATCAGTTGACCGCTCAAATCGGCTTGTGGCCTTCGCGACGGCGACGCTCCTCACGGCGGCGGACCCACTCCCTTGCCTCTTCTTCCGTGATCTCTTCCCGATCGAAGCCACCGGCCCCCGTCAGCCACTCGGAGCGTGTACGATGCACCGCCTCGACACCCAGCGCATCGGCTTCCTCCTCGCTCAAAGGGACGGAAGATTCCATGTCCTCTATTTGGCGGGCGAACTCTTCCGCGGCGGCGGCCAATCGGTCAGCCGCTTTGCTTATCTCTTTTCTGTCGGCCATCGTCACCTCCACCCCGATTTTCGCACGTCTGGCAAAGTTCGGTCACGGAGGCCACTTGCCGCCAGAGATCCTCTAGTTTTTGTCCTTCGAAGGAAAGAGCGAGGATATAAGAAGCATCCCGACGCCGACGACAATGGCGGCGTCGGCGGCGTTGAAGATGTACCAGAACGAGAAGTGGATGTAGTCGGTGACGCCTTCGGAGGTGATGCGGTCGTGGAGGTTGCCCGCCGCCCCGCCGAGGATGAGACCGCAGCCGACGGTCGTGAGCTTCGAGGGTGGTCCGGACAAAAGCATCCAGAGCACGACCGCGACGGCGACCGCGCCGCCTATCATCAAAATAATCTGGCTTCCGCTCAGGATGCCGAACGCGCCGCCGTCGTTGAGGATGTAGGTCAGGCTGAGAAAGTCGGGAATGAGCTCGATGCTTTGCCGCAGGGCCATCGTACTCTCGACGAGGAGTTTTATTCCCTGGTCCACGACGAACACGAGGACGGCGAGAGCGAAGGCGGGGAGTATGACCATCCCGCCCTTCGCGCGCCGCCGTCTTTTCGGAGGTGTGTAAACAGAGCCTTCCATGAGAGAGGTGATCGTAGCATATCCACCCGCTCTCGCGGGTCAGACACGTTTCAAATGAGTGTTCTTGAAGCCGGTCGGGTATTTCAGGCCGTAGCCGATCACGCGGTCCATCCCGATGTGCGCGAACCAGATCAGAGCTAGCGATAACACCAGCCCGCCTCCCGAAAACACGCCGAACAAGGCCAGCAACGCGGGCAGCGGATAAGCGTGAAACACGTTGTAGACTACCGCCCCCGTCCGAACTCCGGCGAGGTAGCCGAGCATGGAGACGTCGGGGGAAAGCAGGAGCAAAACGAACAGCAGCCAGCCACCGCCGTTGTTCCAGTAAAGCGCCACGCTCGCCAAAAGCAGCGCGGCACCCTCGATCCGGAGCATCGCGCCCGGATAAAAAATAGTCTTCAAACTTTTCCTTTCGCGCGACTTGAATGATCTTCGACCGAATTATGTGACAGAGCGTCGCCAGGCGCATCGGCTGATCGGATGAGCGAAACTCAGACCACAGACCGATGCGAAGCCCGAGTCCGGCGACTATATTCCTTCCACGCACCGGGCCGGTGTCTTATCTATCTCCCCCCTCCAGATGCGCCGGTCCGGTCGTTTCTCGACCGGCATCAGGCCGTCCGTCGGACGAGCGCGAACGCCGCCCGTGTCGAGGGTGGCGCCCACTACGCCCGGCCCGACGAACGTTTCGTGGGGACTGAATCCGACTTGTCGATGCGATAACCCCGCTGCGAGTTTTGCGAATGGAGTGGCGCGGTCAAAGTGGACTATTGGCTCTCCGCCGCTCGGCGCGGGTCTTCGCGCGGTCGTAGTTCATGCGGAAGAGTTCGATCACGGCCCGCGCATCGCCGGGACCGCCCATCCTCCGGCGCACCCAGCCCGAATCGGGCAGCGGCGGATGCGCCGAAGCCCGCCCCTCGGCTATGAGTTCGTTGCGGACCTTTTTCGGGAAAGGCAAATCGGCGAAGCTGTCGCCGTGGAGATGCCCGAGTTCCACCTTGCCGTAACTGAATTGCAGCCCGCCTCTTCCGGTGTCGCCGATCGTGACGCCCGGCCGGCTCAAAACCTCGCGCTTGATCAGGGTTGATGGTTTATCGTTCATGGGTTTGTCCCCTCTCGGTCTGGAAACGAGCGAAGCCGGCGAAGTGGGGCGTCACACTCACGTTGACTCCGTTCTCTGAGAATGGACGAATGCCATCCATCACGGCGTCATCGGGCTGACCGTAGACATCCAACCGCTCCACCGTTATGTGTCGCATTACATCCCGGATATGCGGGTCGGACATCCGCCAGTGGGACAGTATGGATCCGGAGTCGCGGAAGAGCTGAAAACTGTACGCCCGCATGTTCTCCTCATCGACGAAGACCTCGACCATGAGTTGAGGGCTGTTCGCTTCGACGAACGTCAGCGAGTTCCTTATGCTTTCCTCAAAACCCTCCAGCTTGCCGTCTTCGATCTGCATCGTATTGATGAGCATGATGGGTTCTGACATGGTGTCTCTCTTTCTCTTGGATTGCGCGTCTTCATATTGCCACGGGGGAGAGAAACGGCGCATCGCGCGCATGGACGGTTTTCGGCCTGTACCTCCGTACGGGGCCGCTCACCTCGTTCCGAAGGACTACGGTCTTTGGTTCCACGGTTCGATGCCGGGAGAGTCCCGCGAGGATAACCTCTCTGCGAGTCAAAGCTACCGAAGGAGAGACGATGAATACGGAAAGTGTACAAGGCTACGGCGCGCAGATGGATGCGCGGGACGAGAAGATCTGGGCGGGGCTGGCTCATTTGAGCATCTTCCTCAACCCGTTCACCGGGTTCCTCGGGCCGGTCGCGGCGTTCGTGATCTGGCTGGTGTATAGAGACCGTTCGGAGATGGTGGCGTTCCACGCGCTCCAGTCCGCCGTATATCAGACGGCGTGGCTGCTGCTTCTCGCCGTCGGGTGGGCGATCACCGGCATCCTCACCGTCGTGCTGGTGGGCTTCCTCCTGATGCCGTTCATGCTCGTCGCCTCGGTCTTCCCGTTCGCCCACGCGGTCTACGCGGCGTACCAGGTCAGCAAGGGACGCGAATTCCGCTACCCCCTCGCCGCCGACATGGTGAAAAACGGAGAGTAGGGAGATAGGGAGTGGGGAGTAGTTTTCGTTTTTGCTACTCCCCACTCCCCAAACGAGCGAAGCGAGTGCCTACCGACTCCCGGTTTTTTAGGTCTCTGGACCGATGCGATGGTCAGGAGAGCGGGATAGAATCTCTTTAAAAGTGCTTATCGCGCTGATTTGACCGCGAAAGATTTGGGAGGACTCGAAATGCAGGAGAGAGAACAGAACTACGGAACGATGATGGACGAGCCTCGCGCGGCTCAGATGACGCAGGACGAGAAGACCTGGTCGATACTCTCGCACCTGAGCGTCTTTTTGAACCTGTTCACCGGCTTCATCGGAGGACCCATCGCCTCGTTCATCATCTGGCTGGTTTACCGGGACCGTTCACCGCGCGTCGCTTTCCACGCTCTGCAATCCACGTGGTATCAGATCCCCTGGCTCGTGCTGTTGTGGGCGGGATGGGGCATCACCTGGCTCCTCACCGTCGTCCTCATCGGATTCCTGATGATGCCGGTGATGCTCGTCATCACGGCGATACCGTTCATCCATGCGGCGTACGCGGCGTACAAGATAAGCGAAGGACAGGACTTCCGCTATCCCGTGATAGCCGACATGATCTCCCGCCGCTGATAGCGGATAGAAAACCATCTGAATCGCCCGGATCTAAAGGTCCGGGCATCGTTCGATCAAACACGCCGGGGTCCTTTCCACCCCCGGGCTTACCCGGATTCAATCTTTTGGCCGATGCGGTACTGCGGCGGCCCTCGTAGAGTCCGTCCGTAATTTCGGACGTGAAAGGAGCAAGGTTTGTTCAAGACGAAGAAGGGCGTAAAAGAGAGTCGGACCTCCGGCATCATCGAGGCTTCGGGGGTCGAGAAGACCTACGAATCCGGAGACGTGAAGGTCCACGCTCTCAAAGGACTCGACCTGAATATTTCTCATGGCGAGATGGTCTCGGTGATGGGCCCCTCCGGATGCGGCAAGACGACGCTCCTCAACTGCCTCTCCGGCCTCGACGAGGTGGACGGGGGCGAAATATTCATCGAGAGCGAGTCCATCGTCGGGATGTCCGACCGGAAACGGACTCGATTTCGCGCCGAGCGGATGGGCTTTATCTTCCAGTCGTATAACCTGATGCCCGTGCTTTCGGCGGTCGAGAACGTCGAGCTTCCGCTGCTGGTCGCGGGCATGAAGCCGAAAAAGGCGCACTACCTCGCCCTCGACGCGCTGGACATGGTCGGGCTCGCGGACCAGGTGAAGAAGAGGCCGGCCGAGATGAGCGGCGGTCAGCAGCAAAGGGTCACGGTGGCGCGCTCGCTCGTCAACGCTCCGGCGATAGTCTGGGCCGACGAGCCGACCGGGGCGCTGGACTCGGAGACCTCGAAAGAAATAATGGACCTCCTCGTGCGCCTCAACAAAACCCAGGGCCAGACGTTCGTCCTCGTTACCCACGACCCGGCGGTCGCGAAGCGCGGACACCGCATCATCCGCATGCGCGACGGCGAAGTCGAGAGCGAGGAGAAGAACGGCGAAAGCAAGGAAGGCCAAAATTGAAGCTCGGAGCCATCCTCATCGGCGGTGTCATCCTCGTCGGTGGAGCCCTGTTCGCCGGGAGCCGGGCCGGGGCGTTCGAGCGCGAGATCGCAACCGGGGTCGAGATCGAAGGCAGTCCGGATCAAGTCTGGAAAGAACTCGCCGACTTCGAGTCCTACGATGAATGGAACCCGTTCATCCCGAGCGCGAAAGGCCGTATCTCCGAAGGAGAAAAGCTGGAGGTTCGCATCGCGCCTCCAGGCTCCGGCGGCATGACGTTCAAACCCGAGGCGCTGGTCGCGGAGCCGGATCGCGAACTGCGCTGGCTCGGCAGGTTGCTCCTCCCCGGCGTCTTCGACGGCGAACATTATTTCCTGATGGAAAGCGCAGGCTCAGGCCGGACGCGCTTCGTCCAGGGCGAGAAATTCAACGGGCTTCTGGTCCCGTTTCTCTGGAAGAGTCTCGATGCGGACACCCGCCACGGCTTCGAAGAGATGAACCGCGCCCTCAAACAAAGGGTCGAGGGCGGAGAGAGGAACTGATTTGGACACGCTGTTTGGCATGGAAACCATCCAACTGATGTGGATACTCCTCGCCGTCTTCGGCGTCGGAGCGGCGATACTGGCCCTCTCCGCGCTGCGTAACCGGGTTGCGTTCAAGATGGCGGTCAGGAACATCCCGCGCCGCCGATCCCAGACCGTGCTCATCGTCCTCGGTCTCATGCTCGCCACGCTTCTTTTTTCGGCCTCTTTCACGACGGGGGATACCCTCACGAGTTCGCTGAGAACGGAGGCTCTGACGCAAATAGGCGAGGTCGATGTCGTCCTCAAAGCCGAGACGCCGGACAACCCCAACCAGTTCACCGGCCCGGCCCTCACCCGCGACGACTATTTCGACGAGGAAATCGTGGGCGATGTCCGGAACCGTCTCGAAGACGACGAAGGCGTCGCGGGAATCATGCCGCTCGCGAAAGAGACCGTCGCCGTCGGCGCGGGAGACCTCAACGAACCCAGGGTGGATGTGCTCGGCATGGAAGGCTCCTCGATGGACGGCTTCGACCGCCTCGTGAACGCTTCGGGCGGAAACCTCTCTCCGGCGGACCTCGGCGAGGACGAAGTCTTTGTCAGCGCGAAGACGGCCGAGGAACTCGAAGTCGGGCGGGGCGACACGGTCGAGGCGTTCTTCGGGAACGGTCCGGCGGAACTCGAAGTCACCGGGGTGTATGAGAGCGGCGCGAACCCAGCTTCGGAGACTTCGGTCGTCATGCCGCTCGGGGAGTTGCAAAGCCTCGTCGAGATGGAGGATCGGGTAAACAACGTCCTCATCACCCACGCAGGAGGCGCTCTCGAAGGCGGGGAGCGTACCGGCGAGACCGTCGAGGCTTTGCAGCCGGTTATTTCCTCGAACGAACTCGCCGCGGACAAAATAAAGGCCGACACCATCGAGCGGTCGGATGAAGCGGGGGCTCAGGTGTCGAGCATCTTCCTCCTCTTCGGGCAGTTCTCGATCGCCGCTGGCATCCTCCTCATCTTCCTCATCTTCGTGATGCTCGCCGCCGAGCGGAAGCGCGAGCTCGGCATCGCCCGCGGGGTCGGGATGCAACGGAAGCACGTCATCCGCATGTTCGCCTTCGAGGGAGCGGTGTACGCGCTGCTCGCCTCGGCGGTTGGGAGCGTGCTCGGCGTCGGGGTCGGGTGGGTGATGGTCCGCATAGTCGGGACCGCCTTCGATGAGGACGACTTCCAGATGGTCTTCTCCACGAGCCCCGAAAACGTCGTTATAGCCTTCGCGCTCGGGATGGTCCTGACTTTCCTCATAGTCCTCATCTCCTCCTGGCGCGTCAGCCGCCTGAACATAGTGCGAGCCATCCGCGACATACCGGAGCCAGACAAAAAGGGACGCACGGTCAAGGGGATGCTCCTCGCGATTTTCACGCCGCTCGTCGGCGCTTTGATGACGTGGCAGGGGTTCGAGGTCGGGCAGATGGGGCTGTTCTTGCTCGGGGTCTCGCTGCTCATCATCGGGGTCGCGCTCGTGGCTCGGGTTGTCGGTCTTCCCGACCGGGCGTCGTTCACCCTGGCTGGAGTCGGACTCCTTATACTTTGGCTGATGCCTGTGGATTATCTGCCGCAGGGGATGACGCAGGGGATAGACCTCTTCTTCCTCTCGGGCATCATGATCGTCATCGGCGCGGTGTGGATAACGATCTACAACTCCGACCTCCTCCTGAACGCCGTCGTGTGGACGTTCGGGCGGATCAAGGGCCTGCCGCCCGTCCTCAAAACGGCGGTCTCGTACCCGATGCAGGCTCGTTTCAGAACCGGGATGACGCTGGCGATGTTCTCGCTCGTCGTCTTCACGCTGGTTACGATGAGCTTTATCAACAAGTCCTTCGCGAGCATCTTCGACGACACGGAAACGCTCGGCGGCGGCTACGACATCCGCGCCGACGCCGGATACGCCGCTCCCGTCCCGGACATGGAAAGAGCGTTGAGCCAGGCCGAAGGCGTGGAGGAAGGCGAAGTCGCGGCGGTCGGGAGCATCAACGGATTGCCGACCGAGGCGAAGCAGCGCGGCACGGATCGCAAGCCCGAAGACCTTTACGTGCAAGGAGTGGACGAGGGATACTCCGGCAGCGTCGGCTACGGCTTCAACGTAACCGCCGAAGGCTACGGGACGGATCGGGAAGTCTGGGAAGCGCTCCAGAGCGAGGAAGACGTGGCCGTCGTCTCCGCCCTTCTCGCCCCGACACGGAACGACTTCAACTTCGGCATGCCGCCTCCCGCGATAGAGCTTTCGGGGTTCTATCAGGAGGACGAGCGTTTGCCGGACGATCTTTACATCACGGTCGAAAGCCCGCAAACCGGCGAGACGAAGGAGCTTCGCGTCATCGGGGTCGTCGAGGACTCGGCGTTCTATTCCGGGGACGTGATGACTTCCCAGGCGACGCTCGCGGAGATGGCTGGGTTTCCCATCCCCGCTCAGAGCTACATGTTCGACCTCGAAGACGGGGCGAATATCGGAGCGTTCGTCGAAGATGTCGAGGGTGCGTTCGTCCAGAACGGGCTTCAGGCCGAGTCCATCGCGCTGGAGATCGAGGAAGGAGGATCGACGAACAGCATCCTCAACAACCTCCTCGTCGGGTTCATGGGGCTCGGGCTGCTGGTGGGCATCGCGGCGCTCGGCGTCATCGCGGCCCGGTCGGTCGTCGAGCGGCGGCAGCAGATCGGGGTGATGCGCGCCCTCGGTTTCCAGCGCGGACAGGTGAGGCTCGCGTTCCTCATCGAGTCGTCTTTCATCGCGCTGGTCGGCATCGGCCTCGGCGTCGCTTTGGGAGGGGCGTTGTCTGGCACCATCATAGATTCGATGAAGCAGGATTTCGCCGGAATAACGTATCAGGTTCCGTGGCTCACCATCGCGCTCGTCGTGGGCGTCGCCTACGTCGCCTCGCTCTTGACGACGTTCCTTCCGGCGAGAAGCGCGTCGAAGGTCTATCCGGCGGAGGCTTTGCGCTACGAATAGGCGCCATTACGGAGCCGGGTTTTCGGTTACGGGACCCGGCTTCGATTTCGCGGGATCACGGCTCAACGCGGTGCGACGTGCGAAAATAGCGGGAGGAGGTGATCTCTTGTCAGAGACTCAAAGGACCGAGGTGAGCGCGCGGCTCATGGAGGAGGTGCGCCGCGTCGCCAGGGAGCAGGGCCGCTCCGAGTCCGACGTTATGAACGAGGCCGTCGCCCTCTTCCTCGCCCTCCGGCAGCGGTTCGTTCGAGGTGGGCCGGTGGCGGAGCCTGCGGGGAGCCTCAAAGCGTTCTTCGAGCATGTCGCAAAGTGGCAGCGCGAGCGCGGCGTGGCGCCGCTCTCCGATGAGGAGGCGATGGAGCTCGCCAACGAGGAATTGCACGCCATGAGGCGCGAGAGGCGCGGACGATAAAGGCCGTTCTCGACGCCAACTCCTATGTCTCCGCGGCCATCACACCCGAGGGCCTCGCCGCCGCCATCCTCGATTTCGCCGAGGAAGGCCGCTTCGAGGCCGTGATCTCCGACAATCTTCTCGAAGAGGTGCAAGATGTGCTGACGCGCCGGAAGTTCCGGAGGTACCTCGCGGCGGAGGATGTGGCGCCGTATCTCGAACGACTGCGCCGTCTCGCCACGCTCGCCGACGAAGGAGACGAAGTTCCCCGCTATACCCGGGATCGGGACGACGACTACCTCGTGGAGCTGGCTCTGAAATCCGGCGCCGACCTGCTCGTCAGCCGGGACGAAGACCTCCTCGATCCCCCGGATGAACTGCCTGTCGAAGTCATGAAACCCGAGGACTTCATAACGAGGCTGCGGGAGCTGTGATGATCCCGTGAAAAGCAACCGGGGAAAGTCTGTCCGGTGGAGGCTCTGCGCTACGAATAGTTTTCGAGGGTATATGACTGTCGCTGATGGCGGGGCCGGGTTTTCGGTTACGGGACCCGGCTTCGCTTTCGTCGTTATAATTCCAGGCGTGTCGTCCGGGCGAGGAGGTTTGTCGGGCATGGATATAGATGCGGTGGTTTCGCGGGATCCGGAGGTGGTCGGCGGGGAGCTCGTCTTCTCGGGGACGCGGGCGCCGGTGAAGACGCTCGTGGATTATCTCAAGGCGGATCACACGCTGGAATCCTTCCTCGACGACTTTCCTTCTGTCAGTCGCAAGCAGGCGAAAGGCTATCTGGAAATCTCCCTCGAAGCCGCCGACCTTGCGCGTACTGCCTGATCACACCCAGCGCCGGACACTCTCTTTGTATCGTAAATACTCCTCGCCGAAGAGACGTTCGAGGTACGCCTCCTCGCGGAGGATGACGTGGTGGTGGATCACGTGCAGCACGGCCGGAAGAAGCAGAATCGAAGGTAGCGAGTTCTTCAAGCTCGACACGCCGACGAAGATCATGGTCATCGCGAGGTAGCCGGGGTTTCGGGTGTACTCGAAAGGCCCGTCGGTGGCGAGGTTCGAGACGGGTTCTCTGGGATCGACCGGCGTGCCGGCCCGCTTCATCGTCACGAAGAACCAGACGGCGAGCAGAATACCTCCTATTATCAGCGGCCATCCGAGCAGACGGGTGAGGCCGGATGGGAGAAAGGGGAGTTTCAGCTTCCTGTTCAACAGCAAACTCGCCAACAGTGGGACGCCGAAGATGAGGGGTGGCGGGGCTATCACTCCGGCGTTGTCGCGTTCGTCCGGCATGGTCGGATCCTTTCTCTCTCGAACGCCGTGATTCTACTCCGGTACCGGGGGCGCATGATTTTTGCTTCTCTGGTCTGATGCGAGGGTGGTGAGGCAACGGTTAGAATTGACGGTCGTGAAGAAGTTTTTCAAACGCGGCATGTCTTCGTTGCGGACGCTCCAGTGGAAGCTGACGCTCAGTTACACGCTGGTGACGGTGGCGGCGCTTTTGATCCTGGAACTCATCCTGATCGGGGTCCTGCTCGCTTTTCTGAACTCCGGCACGCTCCCCCGGCTCGCCGCGATGAGCTTCCGGGAAGATCTGGCTCCGCGCATGGAGATTTACTTCCAGGAGTCGCCGCCCGACGTGGAGGGACTGCGAGAGGAGCTTTTGCTCTTCGCCGGAGAGTCCGGCGTCCGGGGCGGAAGAGGAGACATCGAACTGGGCGGCGAGAGCGCCAACGTCGGCGTCACGCCCGATGAGGGATACCTGTTCGTGGTGGATGCCGAGCGGCGACTGCTGGCCTCCGCTCCGACCCTCGATGACTACCCGGCGGGCGAGACTTTCGAGGGAGAAGAAATACCCGGAGTCGAGCCCCTCATCACGGCGGCCCTCGGCGGCGAGGATGACGCCGGAGAGCTTTCCGTGAGGACCCCGGAGGGTCGGCTCATCTCCGCCGCCCCCATCCGCTCCGACGGCGAGGTCGTCGGTGTCCTGGCGGGGACTTTTCGGATACCCAACCTCACCGTCCCCATCGCCATAACCGTCGGCGTGAGCGTCATAGCCCTCCTCATTCCCGCCGGCATGATCGGCATGATCTTCGGTTTCGTCACCGCCCGAGGCCCCGCCCGCCGTCTCCAAAACCTCGCCGCGGCCTCCGAAGCGTGGAGCAAGGGCGACTTCTCGGTGGCGGTCAAGGACAAATCGAAGGACGAAATCGGCCAGCTTTCGAGGGATTTGAACGACATGGCCGCCGAACTCGAAGCCCTCATCGAAGCCCGGCAGGAACTCGCCGCCTTAGAGACCCGCAACCGCTTCGCCCGAGACCTCCACGATTCAGTGAAACAACAAGTCTTCGCCACCTCCCTGCAGGTCGCGGCGGCGAAGGCTTTGATGTCTCAGGATACGAAAGCCGCCGAGGCGCATCTGGCGCAGGCCGAGGAACTCGTTCACGGCGCTCAGAAGGAACTCAACGTCCTCATCCACGAGATGCGTCCCGCCGCTCTCGAAGACCGGGGGTTGGCGCCCGCGCTTCGGGACTACGTGAGGAGCTGGTCGGAGCGGGCGGAGATAGAGGCGGGGATCCACGTCCGGGGCGAGCGGCAGGTCTCGCTGGAGGTCGAAAAGAGCGTCTACCGCGTAGCGCAGGAGGCGCTTGCGAACGTGGCGAAGCACAGTAGAGCTGCGTGGGCGGAGGTCGAGCTGGTTTATTCCGAAGAGAACATCACTCTCAAAGTCACCGACGACGGACGCGGCTTCGACACCGGAAACTCCTCCAACGGCGGCTTCGGCATCGAGAGCATGAGCGAAAGAGCCAGACGCCTCGATGGGACTTGCGAGGTGATGAGCGAAATCGGCAGAGGAACGCGCGTAGTCTGCGCCTTCCCCATAAATAGAACCCCACAAAACGAGAACGGAAAAGAATGAACGAGAAAATCACGGTATTGCTGGTGGACGACCACGCGATGGTGAGACAGGGCGTTCGAGCCTTCCTCGACACCCAGCCGGATATATCTGTCGTAGCAGAGGCTGAAAGCGGAGAAGAAGCGATAAAAATGGCCGCCGAACACGCCCCCGACGTCGCCCTCATGGATCTCATAATGCCCGGCATGGACGGCGTGGAGGCGACGAGGCTTTTAACCGCCAAATCCCCGCGCACGAGTGTCATAGTTCTGACGAGCTACCATGACGACGAGCATGTGTTTCCGGCGATACGGGCCGGAGCGTTGTCGTATGTTCTCAAAGAGATCGGACCGGCGGAGCTGGCCGAGGCAGTCCGAAAAGCGGCGACGGGCGAGGCGACGCTTCATCCCCGAGTCGCATCGAGGGTGGTGAGGGAACTCCACGGGGCGAGGCGCGGGGAGCCGAACGTATTTCAGGACTTATCCAACAGGGAACTCGAAGTCCTCAAGCTCGTCGCCGAGGGGCTTCCGAACCGGGAAATATCCGCGAAGCTCTTTATCTCCGAGAAAACGACGAAGAGCCACGTCTCGAACATCCTCGGAAAGCTCCACCTCGCGGATCGGACGCAGGCCGCCGTGTATGCCTGGCGGGAGGGTGTGATCCGGCGGGAATAGCCGCCGGCAAAAATACTCGGCGGGAGTCGGGGAAAGACGAATGCGGCTCTGGGGGCGCGGGCATCCTGCCCGCATGAGAGAAGGCGTGTGCATCGCCCCCAGAGAGAACCATTGTTCTTCTCTCACTCAACGTCAGCCTGGAGACGCTTGACCGGATTCGGTATCAATCCTTCCGCAAGCCGCTATGGGGTCGCGCAAAGCCGGGCCGTTTGCCGGATAATGGAGCGGTGGACTTTGATTGATGAGGTGGATCCTGGGCAAGAAAAGCGCGCGGGACGGTGGAATGGACTACGGGAAGTCGGCGACCTTATAGCCGGCCGGCAAGGAACAGCGAGCCTACGACGAGTTGCAGGCGGCGAAGGGCCAGCTCGAGGACACGTACGGGCAGGTGCGCGAGGTCGTCTCGGACCTCAAGCGGCGCGACGAAACCCGGCGCTTCGACGAGGCGCTGCGCGGCGCCGTCGGCGAGGTCGCCGGGCGTCTGGGGTTGCGGGTGGACTGCGAGGCGGAGGCTTGCCCCGCGCTTCCCGCGCCCGCCCAGAGAAACCTCCTTGCTATCGTTCAGGAAGCCCTCACGAACGCGCATCGACACGGTCGCGCGCGGCGGGCCGCCGTTAGGCTCGAGACGAGCGGAAAAGACCTCGAGATCGAAGTGTCCGACGAGGGCGGGGGCTTTGATCCGGACTCCGTCCCGCGGGAGGGTCGGTACGGGCTCGCCATCATGGAGGAGCGGGCGCGGATGGTCGGGGGACGCTTGCTTTTGGACGCGGCCCCCGAACGCGGAACCCGCGTCACGGTGCGCGTGCCGGGGGCGGTTCCGTAGTGGCGAAGAGAGTATTGCTGGCCGACGACAGCCCCCTCGCCCGGCGGGCCATCCGGACCCTTCTGGCGGGGGAGCAGGAGTTCGAGGTGGTCGGCGAGGCCGGGGACGGCTTCGAGGCTTTGCGTCTGACGCGCGGGGTCGAGCCGGATCTGGTCCTGATGGACATCAACATGCCGCGCTGCGACGGGCTGTTGGCGACGCGGATGATCAAACACGAGCTGCCGCAGGTGGAGATAATTATCCTGACCGTCTCCGACGACGCCTCGGATCTCTTCGAGGCGATCCGGAACGGAGCGCAGGGATATTTGCTGAAGAGCCTCCCCCCGGAGGACTGGCT
>JBOHBL010000663.1:0-1472 GCA_050698295.1 Rubrobacteraceae bacterium
GTGGAGCACAATAAAGGCTGTAATCGGCAAGCCTTGCGGGATCGCTCGCAGGACCTCAATCAGCGCGGCCGGCCCGCCGGTCGATGCTCCCAGTGCCACTACGCGATAGCCGTGTCCTCCCGTGGGCGCCGGCACGGGCTGGATTGCGGGTGCTGACCGCCCGAGTCCGCCGAGTCGAGCACGCAGATGCGTGATCACCTTGATTCGCGAGACCAGCTTGACGGCGGAGACGTACTTTCGCTCCCACTCTCCATCAGTCCCGTCGCCGCGCGGCTTCTCGAGCACGTCCACGGCTCCTGCAGCGAGGGCGTCGTAGGTCTTGAATAACTCTCCGCGATTGATCGAGGACGAGACGATGAGAATAGGCGTCGGGCAGTGTGCCATGATGTACTCCGTCGCAGCGAGCCCACTCATGACTGGAAGCAGCATGTCGAGCGACACAACGTCCGGGCGGAGCTCTCGGCACAGCTCGATCGCGTGCTTGCCGTCCTCCGCCTCGCCGATGACCTCGACCTCCGGATCGGACGCAAGGACCTCGCGGAACCGCTGCCGGATGGTGACCGAGTCTTCGACCACGAGAACACGTCCCGTCGCCATCAGCCACCCACCAGCTTGCCGATCCGTTCCAACAGTTCGGTCTGGTCGAAGTCGCTCTTGACGATGTAAGCGCGGGCACCGACCTCCTCGCCCCGCTGCCGATCTTCGGGAGAGTCTCTCGAAGTGACGAGGATCGCCGGAACGTCCCTCAGGTTGGGATCGGCGCGGACGCGCAGCATAAGCTCGAAACCATCCATCCCCGGCATCTCGATATCGACGAGGAAGAGCGCGTAGCGCCGCTGTCTCGCCTTGTGGAGGGCCTCCTCGCCGGAAATCGCAACATCGACCTCGTAGCCCGCGGACTCTAAGATGCTCTGCTCAAGCATCCTAGTCGTGAGAGAGTCATCGACAACGAGAATCAGCGGTCGCCGAGCAGGAGCTGCATCCGTGGCCGGGTAGGCGCGGCGCACATCGGCTACGAGTGCCTCTGGGTCGAATACGATCTGAGGGTTTCCGTCGGCGTGGAGCGAAGCGCCAGCCACGACTGCGTCCGCCGGGGTGAGTCGCGGAAGCGGCCTCACAACGACGTTCTCGGTGCCAAGCAGGCGATCCACGCCAACCGCCGCCAGCATCCCGCCGCTCTCAATGACGACCGCAGACCACGCTCGCCGAGGTGCAGCGGCTTCTGACCCCACCCGGAGCGAACGGGCCAGGGGAGCGAAGGGAATGACCTTCCCTTCAAGAACGATCGACGCGCCCTCGGCCGTGCGAGCCACGTCGGCCGAGTCGAAGCGCAGCGTGCGGCGAACAGCGTCGAGCGGAATGACGGCGGTCTGGGCACCCGCTTCCACAAGCAAGGCATCGAGAGAAGCCAGGGAGACCGGGACGAGGATCCCGAAGGTCGTTCCTTTGCGTGCCTCGCTGCGGACGTTGAC
>JBOHBL010000664.1:0-8914 GCA_050698295.1 Rubrobacteraceae bacterium
GGTTTCAAGGGGAGTATCGACCCGTTCGACGATTCAGCTCCTTGGCGGGGTTCTGGTCGAGACTGGAAGCGAGGTCGTCAAGCTGTCGGCGACGGACATGGAAATATCGGTTCGCGCCTCTTCGCCGGCGGAGGTCGAGGAGGAGGGGCGGGTCGTTGTGCCGGCCAGGATCTTCAACGACATCGTGAAGTCTTTGCCGGGTGGTTCGCTGACTCTTGAGTACGATGGCTCGACGGGAACCGTCAGGCTCGCGTCCGGGGAAAACGAGTACCGCATTCGGGCCTACGCCGCCGAGGACTTCCCGCGGCTGCCGGAGTTCGGCGAAGACCGGGCCTTCAAGATGACCGGCGAGGCGCTCGTCGAAACCATCGAGAAAGTCTCGCGTTCGTATTCGAGGGACGAGACCAGGCCGGTTTTGACCGGCATCCTCATCAGCTTCGAGGACAACCGGGTCAGGATGGTGACGACCGACTCGTACCGTCTCAGCATCAAAGAGACGGAGTTGGCGACCACCTTCGACGGAAATCGGGAGGCGATCATCCCGGCGAGAGCCATGCAGGAAGTCGGACGTATCTTCTCCGGCTCCGACGAGGAGCAGATCGAAGTCGACCTCTCGGAGAACCAGGCGTTGTTTCGGATTGGGGACGTCCTCTTCGGGACCCGTCTCATCGACGGCAACTTCCCTGAGTACAAAAGGCTCCTGCCGACTGCGTTCGAGAGGGAGACATCCGTCGACCGGGAAGCTTTGATCTCCACTCTGCGGCGCGTGAACCTCTTTGCCCAGAGACAGTCGCCGCCCGTCCCCGTCAGCCTCTCGTTCTCCGAAGGGTCGGTCGAGGTCATCGTCCGGAGCCAGGAGATCGGCGAGGCCCACGAGAAGCTGCCTTCGTCGAGCGAGGACGAGTTCAAAATCTCCTTCAACCCCGGATACCTGCTCGACGGCGTCTCGGCGGTGGATTCTGAAAAAGTCGTCTTCAAGTGCAACGAGCCCCTCAAACCGTGCATCATCGTCCCGCACGGCGGCGATGGGGACGAGGAGCCGGATTTCCTGTACCTGATCATGCCGATGCGCGATCCGTCGCAGGGCTAGGGGTTTTGGAGATACCTTCCGGCATGACGCTCGGACAGGCGCTCAAGGTCTCCGGGATCGCGGGTACCGGCGGCGAGGCGAAAGTCCGGATCCAATTCGGCGAGGTCTCGGTGAACGGAGAGGTCGAGACCCGCCGCGGCCGCAGGCTGGAGAAGGGGGACGTGATCGAGGCGGCAGGCGAGCGGCTGGAGGTCTCGTGACCCCGCGCGTCCGGGCGCTGAGGCTCATAAACTTCCGGAGCTACGCCGACGCGACCGCGATCTTCGCTCCCGGCCTGAATATCGCGGCGGGCGAAAACGCCCAGGGAAAAACAAACCTCCTCGAAGGGATCTCCTTCGCCATCACCGGCTCTTCTCCCAGAACCTCCACCGACGCGGAGACCGTCCGCTGGGGAGAGCCCTTCACCCGCGTCGAGGGCCGAATCGCCCTCGACGCCAACGAACATTCCATCGCCGTCGGATACGCCCCCGGCCAGAAAAAGCGCCTCACCGTGGACGGCGCGCCCGCGAGATCCCTCGCCGACTACGCCGCCGGCGGGGCCGGAGCGCGCGTCGTTACCTTTTTTCCCGATGACATCCGCGTTGTAAAAGGCGCCCCCTCCGACCGCCGGGAGTTCCTCGATGTCTTACTTTCCTCTCTTCGCCCTTCGTACGCTCGCGCCGTCTCCGAATATTCCAAAGCCGTCCAGCAACGCAACCAGCTCCTCCGTCGAATACGCGACGGGTTCTCGTCCGGGAAGACCCTCGAAACCTGGGACAGGAAGGTCGTCGAGCTTGGCAAAAAGCTTCTCGATGGCCGCTCGCGCGCCATCGAGCCCCTCGGCGAGAACTTCAGACGCTCTATGAGGGCTCTGTATGGCCCTCAGAAGGCCGCGGTGACGTATTCCTATAGCGCGCCCTTAGAAGTGTACTCCGAAGCCCTCAGAGAGGCTCACAGCGCCGACGTGGAACGCGGCGCCACCTCCGTCGGGCCACACCGGGACGATTTCGAGGTCTCGCTCGATGGAGTCGATCTCAACGTGTACGGATCCCAGGGGCAGCAGAGGCTCGCGACGCTTGCCTTGAAGTTCGCCGCGAGAGACTATGTTCGAAGCGAGACCGGTGAGGACCCGATCCTTTTGATGGACGACGTCATGAGCGAGCTGGACGAGCGCCGGAGGGAGTATCTGGCGGAGTACTTTCTGGAGAGCGCGCAGGCCATCGTATCCACCACCAACCTCGAATACTTCGAGAGCCGGGTCCTCGGCCGGACGCGAGTGATACGTATATCTGGTGGTGAAATCTTCGACACTACAAGCGGTAGTGCCGGCTCTGCGGAGAGCGTGTGAAAAAGGCTTAAACAAGCCTCAAACGGCGAGAGCGGGGATTGGGAAACGGTGGGGGATGTGTTACAATCTCCGGGTGCGAAACTTCCTTTCCAAGAGCATGCGCGAGAGCGGTTCTTGCGATTCCACTTACGAGACGAGGAGGGTCCCTTCTTTTGGCGACTAAATCCGCGAAAAAGAATGCCGAGAGTTCCTACGGCGCGGGCGACATCCAGGTTCTGGAGGGGCTCGATGCCGTAAAGCGGCGACCGGGGATGTATATCGGGTCCACCGGTCCGAGAGGTCTCCATCACCTCGTGTGGGAGATCGTGGACAACTCCATCGACGAGGCGCTGGCGGGATACTGCGATGAGATTCTCGTCACCGTCCACCCGGACAACTCGGTCTCCGTCACCGACGACGGACGCGGCATGCCGGTCGGCAAGATGGACAAGTACGGCAAGTCCGCCGCCGAAGTCATCATGACGACGCTCCACGCCGGCGGAAAGTTCGACGGACAGGGCTACAAAGTCTCCGGCGGTCTGCACGGCGTCGGCGCTTCGGTCGTGAACGCTCTTTCGGAGTGGCTGGAGGTCGAGGTTCGGCGCGAAGGACACGTCTGGAAGCAACGCTACGAGCGCGGTTTCCCGAAGACCGGCATGGAGAAGGGCCGCAAGCTCAAAAAGGGCGAGGGCACAGGCACGACCATAAACTTCATGCCGGATCCGGAGGTCTTCACCGAGACGATAGAGTTCTCGTTCGACACGATCTCCCGCCGCTTTAGGGAGTCGGCGTTTTTGAATAAGGGGTTGAGGATCCGGCTGGTGGACGGGCGCGAGGAAGACCGCGACGTCACCTACCAGTACGAAGGCGGCATCAGAGACTTCGTCGATCACATAAACGAAGCGAAGGACCCCGTCCACAAAACCGTCTTCTACCTCCACCGCGAGGAGGAGGCCGGCGACGTCGAGGTCGCGCTCCAGTGGAACAACGGCTTTCAGGACTCGGTCTTCACGTTCGCGAACAACATAAACACCCACGAAGGCGGGGCGCACCTCTCCGGCTTTCGCTCCGCGCTGACGCGCACCGTCAACGACTACGCGCGGCAAAAAGGACTCATCAAGGAGAAAGAAGACAACCTCACCGGCGACGACATCCGCGAAGGGCTGGCGGCGGTCATCTCGGTCAAGCTCTCCGAGCCGCAGTTCGAGGGCCAGACCAAGACCAAGCTCGGCAACACCGAGATGAAGGGCCTCGTCGAAAGCGCCGTCAACGCCCAACTCGCCGAATTCCTCGAAGAAAAGCCCTCCGAAGGCAAGGCGATATTGAACAAGGCGCTCCAGGCCGCAAGGGCTCGCCAGGCCGCAAGAAAGGTCCGCGACACCATCCGCAAAGGCTACCTCGAAAGCTCCACGCTTCCCGGCAAGCTCGCGGATTGTTCGTCTAAAGACCCATCTCGCAGCGAAATTTACATAGTCGAGGGCGATTCGGCGGGGGGGTCGGCGAAACAGGGGCGGGACCGGAATTTCCAGGCGATATTGCCGCTTCGGGGCAAGATCCTGAACGTCGAAAAGGCGAACATAAACAAGGTTCTCTCGAACGTCGAGATACAGGCGATGATCTCGGCGATTGGGGCCGGAGTCGGCGACAATTTCAACCTCGACGACTGCCGCTACAACAAGGTGGTCATCATGACCGACGCCGACGTGGACGGGAGCCACATCCGGACGCTTGTTTTGACTTTTCTGTACCGGAACATGCCCGAGCTGATCGAGGCGGGCTACGTCTACATCGCGCAGCCTCCGCTGTACAAGGTCACGCACAACCGCAAGGACCACTACGTCTACAACGAGGCCGCCCTTCAGGAGACTCTCAAGCGCCTCAACGCCAACGGCAACGCCAGCATCGGGCGCTTCAAGGGCCTCGGGGAGATGAACCCGGATCAGCTCTGGGACACGACGATGGACCCCCAGAACCGGACGCTGCTTCAGGTCACGGTGGACTCGGCGGCGACGGCGGACGAGCTGTTCACGGCTCTGATGGGCGACAAGGTCGAGCCGCGCAAGCTCTTCATCGAGCAGAACGCCCGAGAGGTAAAGAACCTGGATGTTTGATCGGCGCTATACGAGCGGGGAGGGGTATCTGACCATACGAGACGACATGACGGGAAACAGAGATGCTTGACACTTTTTCAGGGAACATAAAACCCCACAACATAGAGGACGAGATAAAGGACTCGTTCCTTTCATACGCGATGAGCGTCATCGTCTCCCGCGCCCTTCCGGACGTGCGGGACGGACTCAAACCCGTTCACCGGCACGTCCTCTACGCGATGCACGACCTCGGTTTGCAGCCGAACCGCCCGTACCGCAAGAGCGCGACGGTCGTCGGCGAGACCCTCGGTAAATACCACCCGCACGGAGACGCCTCGGTCTACGACACCCTCGTGAGGCTCGCGCAGGAGTGGTCGATGCGACACCCGCTCGTGGACGGACAGGGAAACTTCGGCTCCGTCGACGGCGACTCCGCAGCCGCGATGAGGTACTGCCAAATAGGAAGCACACTCGTCAAAACCGCGCGCGGCACTGTCCCCATAGCCGAAATCGCCGACTCTGCGCCGAATTCCACTGTTGACATAGACGAGTACGTTTACGACCGCAACGGCGAACTCGTTCACGCTTCCAAGCACTTCCATAGCGGCGACCATCCGACGCTCAGGCTTAGAACAGCCGAGGGATACGAGACAGCAGGCACTTACAACCATCCGATCCTTTGCTTGGTTGATGTATTGGGAGTGCCTGTTCTGTTATGGAAGCTCTTAGAAGAGATCAAGCCGGGAGATTATGTCGCGCTTTCCCGTTCGAGCAGCGATGCGTTCGAAGGCGAGGAGTCTAGCACCAAGGAATTGTCGGAAGCGATAGCTGCGGGGGGGCTGGTCTCAGAAGGTCTAATGACGGGTAGGCAGCCCTGCTTTGCCAACTCCGACAAGGCGTACTTCGACCTCGTAAAGTCGGCTTTTGAGGACGCTGTGGGACAACTCCAGAGAGTGAGACAGGAACCCATGCCTTCCGGCAAAACTCTCTACAAAGTGAGTACGATGGCTACCAGGCTCGCCGACAGCCCTCTAAAGGAACTCCTCGGGGCAGCGAGCGGCCAGAAGCGCATCCCGACTTTCATTTGGCGTGCAAAAGCCGACTGCAAACGCGCGTTCATGCAGGCTTTGTTTGAAGGGGACGGTTCTTTCTCCGTTCTTCCAAAGAGCAGCATCCTAGTCTCTTATTCAACGCGCAGCGTTCAGCTCGCCGCCGACGTCCAACAGATGCTGCTCGAGTTTGGAGTCGTTTCTCGCCAAGTGCGCTATGCACACGGCGAAATCAAGATAGTGGTTAGCGATCGTAGAGACGCAATTATTTTCGCCAAGCGCATAGGCTTCCTTTGCGCCAAACAAAAGAAGCTGACGGCGGCGCTTGCCGTTCTGCCTCTAAAAACCAAAGCAGGACTAAGCAAAGACCATATACCGCGTCTCGCTGACTACGTGCGCGCTGAACTCCACTCATCTGAGCCTCGGCATTGGTTGATCCGCAACAACGTGGATCGCGTCGAGCGTTGGGAGCAGCGCGGAACGGCGATCATGGACAGGATCGAGTCCGAGGAAGTCCGCTCGGTCGTCGAGCCGATCGTCTCCTCCGGTTATTACTATGCCGAGGTCGAGTCGGTCGAGGAAGCCGGGGTTCGTCCGGTGTACTCGATCCGGGTTGACTCCGAAGACCATTCTTTCATCACGAACGGTTTCGTCAGCCACAATACGGAGTGCCGTATGACTCGTATGGCGACGGAGATGCTCCGGGACATAAACGCCGACACGGTGGACTTCGAGCCGAACTTCGACGAGAGCCTTCGCAAGCCGACGGTGATGCCGGCGAGGTTCCCGAACTTGCTCGTCAACGGCTCGGACGGCATCGCGGTCGGAATGGCGACGAAAATACCGCCGCACAACCTCTCCGAGGTCATCGACGCGACGACGGAGTTGATAGATGACCCGGAGATGGACGACAGAAAGATCGGGAAATACATAAAAGGACCGGACTTCCCCACCGGCGGCGTCGTGGTGGGACTCGCGGGGATAAAGAGCGCGATCTCGACCGGACGCGGTTCCGTGCGGGTGCAGGCGAAGGCTCATACCGAGCAGATCAAGGGCAACCGGACACAGATAGTCGTCACCGAGATCCCTTACCAGGTCAACAAGAGCTATCTTTTGCAAAAGATAGCCGAGCTCGTGAAGCTCCGGAAGCTCGACGGCATCTCGGACCTCCGCGACGAGTCCGACCGGACGGGGATGCGTATAGTCATCGAGTTGAAGAAGGACGCGATCCCGAAGGTCGTCCTCAACAACCTCTACAAGCACACCCAGATGCAGCAGAGCTTCGGCGTGAACATGGTCGCGCTCGTGGACGGCGTCCCGAAGACGCTCTCGTACAAAGAGGTTTTGAAGCACTACGTGGATCACCAATTCGAGGTCGTGACGCGCCGGACCCGCTACGAACTCGAGAGGGCGCGGGCGCGGGCGCACATCCTCGAAGGGCTTCTCATCGCATTGAACAACCTCGATGAGGTCGTCGAGACGATCCGGCGTTCGAGGAATCCTGAGAGCGCCCGGAACAACCTCATCAAGAAGTTCAAGCTCTCAGAACGCCAGGCTCAGGCGATTCTGGATCTGCGTTTGCAACGGCTCACCGCGCTGGAGCGCGGCAAAGTCGAGCGGGAGCATCGGGACCTCATGGAGAAGATCGAGTACCTCGAAAGCGTTCTCGCCGACGACGAGAAGGTCTATGAGATCATCAAGGAAGAGCTTGCGGAGGTGAAGGCCGCCTACGCCGACGAGCGCCGGACGGTCATCACCGCCGAGGAGGGCGCGGACTTCGAGATCGAAGACCTCATCGCCGAGGAGGAGATGGTGATATCCATCTCCAACGGCGGGTACTTGAAGAGCGTGCCGGTGAACTCTTTCCGCAAGCAGGGTCGCGGAGGTGTCGGCGTCGCGGGGATGGAACTGAAAGAGGGCGACTACATCGAACACCTCTTCATCACCACGACCCACCACTACATGCTCTTCTTCACCAACCGGGGCAAGGTGTACCGCCTGAAGGTCCACCAGCTACCCCGGATGAGCAGGACGGCGAAGGGGAGGCACATCGCCAACCTGCTGCCTCTGGCCCAGAACGAGAGGATCGCCGCCGTGATGGCGACGAAGGAATTCAAGGAGTCGGACTACCTGATCTTCGCCACGAGCAAGGGCGTCGTGAAGAAGACGCCCTTCCTCGACTACAACACGCCGCTCAAGAGCGACGGCATCATCGCCATAAACCTCGCCGGGGACGACGAGCTGATAGACGCGCGCCACGCCTCCGAGGGCGACGAAGTCGTGCTGGTCACGAAGGGCGGCAAGGGGCTTCGTTTCCGCCAGAGCGACGCCAGGTCCCAGGGCCGGGCGACCGCCGGGGTAAAGGGGATCACGCTCAAAGGCGGCGACAGCGTGCTTTCGATGGATGTGATCTCCGACGAGGCCGCGGATCTGTTCATGGTCACGGAGAAGGGCTTCGGGAAGCGCACGCCTCTGTCTCAATTCCGCGCTCAGGGTCGCGGCGGACAGGGTGTGATCGCCATCAAGACCGACGCCGAGCGCGGCCAACTCGTCGGCGTCCACGTCGTTCGTCCGGGACTCCACGAGCTCGTCATCGTCTCCAACGTCGGGACCACCATCCGGATAGATTCCGAGTCCGTCTCGCAGCAGGGCCGCACGGCGCAGGGGGTCCGGGTGATGAACTTGCGAGAGGGAGATTCCGTGAGCGCGTTGGCGAAGGTCGTCGCGTCGAGGAACACCGAGGGGGATGGAGCGTCGGACGAGTTGACGCTGGAGGATATCACGAGCGAGGAAGCGACCGGCGCCTCCACAGCCGGGCCGCCCGAACCGAGCGAGAACGGGGGAACAGCGAATGAATGACGAGGGCTTCTGCGAGGGCGTGGTCGAATGCACGGCGCTCGTCCTCGCCGAGAGTTGCGCCGAGTTCGACGGAAGGCTGACGCTGTTCGGGATACTCGACGAGATCCGGCCATCAGCCGACGGCGAGACGTCTTTCGTCGTCTACGCCAAGTTCGAGGGCTGCGACCACGCCGCCGACCACGAGTGGCGAACCCGCATCGTGATCTCCGACGACGACGGAGCGGTCCTCATGGAGTCCCCGGAATACTCGTTCTGGCTCGAAGGCGCCGACGAACCCTTCACCGCCGTGGCCGCCTTCGAGGTGCCCGAAGACTACTTCGACGGGGGAGGCCGGGTGCTGTGGGTCGAGGCCGTCCTCGGCGACGAGACCCTCTCACAGACCGTGGTCCGCCTCCGCGACCGCTACAATGTCTAGAAAATACATCGACACACGGAGACGCCCCGGCGGGAGACATCTTGCCGGGGCGTCTCTGCCACGACTATGTAAGGAAACTTAAACATGACTGCAACCACCGAAGAC
>JBOHBL010000665.1:0-2218 GCA_050698295.1 Rubrobacteraceae bacterium
TCTCCGCCGGTTCCGGCGTCGCCACCCTCGGCCTGCCGGATAGTCCGGGCGTCACGAAAGGCGCGGCGAAGGACACCGCCGTTCTCCCGTACAACGACCTCGAAGCGGCGCGAGAGCTTTTCGAGAAAGAAGGAGAGCAGTTCGCCGCCGTCATCATCGAGCCGGTCGCCGGGAACATGGGTTGTGTGCCGCCTGTGGATGGATATCTGGAGGGGCTGCGCGAGATAACCTCCGGGTACGGAACGCTTCTCATCTTTGACGAGGTGATGACGGGTTTCCGGCTCGCGTTCGGCGGGGCTCAGGAGAGGTTCGGTGTCGTGCCGGACCTGACGTGTCTCGGCAAGATCATCGGCGGAGGACTCCCGGTCGGAGCGTACGGCGGACGGCGGGAGATAATGGAGCAGGTCGCGCCCTCGGGGCCGGTCTATCAGGCGGGAACCCTCTCCGGCAACCCGCTCGCGATGGCCGCCGGTCTGACCACTCTGAAGAAGGCCGCCGAACCGGGTTTCCACGAAAAGCTCGAAGAAGCCGGAGCGAAATGGCGAGCCGGGATGACCGGGGCTGCGTCGTCGGGAGCCATCCCGTTCACGATCAACCAGTTCGGCTCGATGGCGAGCATCTTCTTCACGGAAGGGCCGGTCGTGGACTTCGAGTCCGCCGCCCGCTCCGACCTCGAAGCCTTCAAGGACTTCTTCTGGCACATGACTTCGCGTGGGGTCTACCTCGCCCCGAGCCAGTACGAAGCGGGATTCCTCTCCGCCGCACACTCCGATAGAGACCTCGAAAAGACCTTCGAGGCGGCTCGCGAGTGGTTCGAGAAGGGACGCGGCTAGTTGGAGGACGCGCCTCGCAGGACCCCCGAAGCCTCTCTCAAGGAAGTTTTTCTCAAGGCGTCCGAGGCGTTTCCCGAAGAGAGGGAGCGGGCTGAGGTCGTGGGGGAAGCCCTTGACTTTCTCCAGCGCGGCTTCGACGCGCACTACGATAATTCGGGAAGAGGCTCCGCGAGCGACGACGACATCCTCGTGGGTGACAACGATTATGCGTGGGCCGTCGAGACGATAGCCAGGCTCGACGAGCCGCGCTTCGTGACGGTCGCGAGCCGCATGATCCGTGACGGCTCGGGACGTATCTCCTCCGGCGCAAACGTCGCTTTGGAACTCTGGACCCCTCACCTCGCTGGGCTTCTCGACGTCATCTCCGGCGAGGGACAACAGCGTTCGGAGGAGAGAATTCGGGCGGCAGCGGCGGAGGTCTCCTCATGAGCAGGCCGCCGGGCGGCGAAGATCGCGCCGTTCTCGTGCAAAACATGTTCGACAGGATCGCCGCCCGCTACGAACTCCTGAACACGGTGATGACCGCCGGACTCCATAGAATTTGGAATCGGAGCGCCGTCCGCTCCGCGAACCTCCTCTCCGGCGACCACGTCCTCGACCTCGCCTGCGGCACCGGAAGCCTGTCTCGGGATCTCGCAAAAAAGGTCGGCCCGACGGGCCGGGTACTCGGCATCGACTTCTCGAAGGAGATGCTCCGCGCCGCCGAAGCGCGTCCGATGCCGAACATCGAGTACCGTTTCGGGGACGCCACGCGGCTCGAAGGAGTGCCCTCCGGCGGCTTCGACGCGGCCACCATCGCCTACGGGGCGCGAAACATCCCCGACCTCGACGATCTCTTTTCGGGGATGTCACGGGCCGTTAGGCCGGGCGGCGCGGTCGTGTGTCTGGAGATAGCCCGTCCGGAAAATCCCCTCTTCGAAATATTCTATGGGCTCTGGTTTGATAGGGTCGTGCCAAAGATCGGGGCGAAAATCTCCGGAGACGCAAAAGCGTACTCGTATCTGCCCGAAAGCGTGAAAGAGTTCGTGGCAGCGGAAGATTTAGCTGGCATAATGGAGCGCAATGGATTACAAAATGTTACATGGCGAAGCCTATCGGGTGGCATCATCACGCTCCACCGCGGCGTCCGGCGTTTCTGAGGACGCGCGAAGCCTGATCTCCGCTCTCCCCGAACACACTTTCGAGGTTATAGAGGAGGTCGAGGAACGCCTTGAAGCGGTAGGACGGCGTGCTCCGGAGTCGCTGACCGAGCCCGCCGTGGAGGCTCTTACCTCCGGCGGGAAAAGGCTGAGGCCGTTGTTGCTCGCGCTGTGCGCCGGGATGGGCGTTCCGGACAGGGAAGACCTCCTCAAGGCCGCGACCGCCATAGAAATCCTGCACACGGC
>JBOHBL010000666.1:0-7609 GCA_050698295.1 Rubrobacteraceae bacterium
TGAGCGACATGTACGGATACACCGCCGACTTTATGCCGAAGCTCCCTCCGATGTCCGGCGGCACGATGAAGCGGAGCCTGTTTTGCGGCATCCCCAAAGCTCCCGCGACGACCCGGTGCAAAATGAACGGCCCGTGGAAGTTCGACCATATGGTCATGAGGTTCGAGGCGTGGTCGTAGTCCGCGATGACGCCGTATGTCTCGATCGGGGTCGAGCTATACCGGGGAAAGTCGAAGCGATCCTCTATGACGAAATCGGCGTCCGCGAACGCCGTGCCGGGGTCGCCGAACTCGAAGCGCCGATGGTTACCCACGTTCGACCCGACTTCCTCGTGTATGAGCGTCGCGTCCGGCTCGATGGCGGCCTCCACATCGAGGACCGGGGGGAGAATGTCGTACTCGACCTCGATGAGTTCGAGCGCGTCCTCGGCGGCGTACCGGTTCTCCGCGACGACGACCGCCACCGGCTCCCCGACGTATCTCACCCGCTCGATCGCCACCGGATAGTATGTGATCGGCTCGTTCACGGCGAGCGGGAACGGACGGCACAGCCTCTTCACGTCCTCGCCCGTGAGAACGGAGAGGACGCCGGGAGCCTCCCTCGCCGCCGCCGCGTCCACCGAGACGATCCTCGCGTGGGCCTGTGTCCCGCGCAATATCGCCGCGTGGGAGATGTTCGCCACCGGCTCGAGGTCGTCAATGAACCGCCCATTGCCCGTCAGGAGGCGGGGATCCTCGACCCTCTTCGCACTCCGCCCGACCTCTCCCCGAACCCCCGTTCCTTCCCTCGATATAGTCTCCACCTCGAACAACACCTTTCTTTGTCCAGATTTTGTTTCTATATAAGAAATACAGTTCCATTTTTCAAAGACAGCCTAAAGGATAATTCCTTCCCCATCCTTCGTCAATGTTATCCGGCGGTCCGAAAGGTGCCGCTGTTTCCCGAAAACGAAGCGATTGCGGGCATTGTTGCCGCGTTTATCCGGTTCGCGAGAAATCGTCTTTGCGGAAGTTTCCGTTTTCGAATCCTCTCTTTCGGAAGGGGAAGTGGGAGTTTCGGCGACTATTTGCCCCGGAAAAGATTGACGGACACTCGGTAATCCGCTAGTCTTTACGTATAAAGAATATATATTTCGTATAAAGAAACGGAGATATGATGGAGGCGCGGGATCACGACAAGGCGCAGATACTGAAGTCGTTGGATGTGGCTTTGCGCGTCCTCGAATTGTTTTCGGGGGAGAGGCCGGAGCGTGGGGTGACGGACATTGCGGCTCAGATCGGGGTGAGCAAGGCGAGCATTTACCGGGTATTGGCGACATTGGAGCGGCGGCGTTTCGTAGTTCAGAATCCGTCGAGCGGACGGTATCGGCTCGGGCCTCGGCTCGGCCAGATCGGTCAGTTGTCGCTGGCGGGATTGAATTTGCCTGTCGAGGCGCGTCCGTTCATGGAGGAGTTGCGGGACTATACGGGCGAGGAGGTTCACCTCGCCATTCTCGACGGGGGCGAGGCTATTTACATCGCCAAAGTCGAGGGTATGCAGCCGGTTCAGGTCGTGTCGAGGATCGGGGACCGGAGTCCCGCGCATTGCGTGTCCACGGGCAAGATGCTGCTCGCCTATGCGGGGGAGAGAGCCATCGAAGGGATGCTCGAAGGGGGGCTTGTTTGTTATACGGATCGCACGCATGCCACGCCGGGTTCGCTGCTCGGGGAATTGGAGGACATTCGCCGCAAAGGCTACGCCGTCAACTGGGGCGAGTGGAGGAATGAGGTGCGTGGCGTAGCCGCGCCGATCCTCGACAGCACGCACCAAGTCGTGGCATCCATGGGGATATGCAGCCCGGCTTCCCGCCTCGACGAAGAAGCCGTGGCGAAATACGCGCCCAAAGTCGTCGAGGTCGCCGGACGACTATCCGCGCACCTCGGCGCATCGGTCGAGATGGAGGCGTCGGTCGGATGAAGGTGGAGTATTCGATCCCGCCTCTCGAACCGCAGCAATTTCGACTATCCGGCGTGAAGTCGACTATCCGGCGTGAAGTAAGGTGGGAAGGCAAAGGAAGCAAGGGGCGGTTCGTGTTCGAGGCCGCTTCGTCAACGAAATAAGGGGGAGTATCAATGGCAAGCGTGGCTGGCGCGGAGCGGCCAGAAGTAACTCAGCGGCAGGTTGTCACGGCGGGGTTCGCCTCGTTGGTGGCATGGTCCTTCGACCTCTTCGACCTGTTTATATTGTTGTTCGTGGCGTCCACGATCGGGCCGCTCTTCTTCCCGTCGGAGATCGAGACGCTCTCGCTCGCGGCTGTCTATGCGTCGTTCGCCGTCACGCTCATAATGCGTCCGGCGGGGTCGGCGATTTTCGGGGCGTACGCCGACAAGAACGGTCGGAAGAAGGCGATGATAGTCGCGGTTTTTGGGGTTGGAATCGCCACGGCGCTCATGGGGACGCTCCCGACGATAGCCCAGATCGGGATCATCGCTCCGATCCTCTTTTTGACTTTGAGGATCGTGCAGGGCATCTTCGTCGGCGGGGTCGTCGCCTCGACCCACACTTTAGGCACCGAGACCGTCGCCCCGAAGTGGCGCGGGCTGATGTCCGGCCTGATCGGCGGTGGCGGAGCGGGACTCGGGGCGCTTTTCGCCTCGCTCGCGTTCTTCGTGATCTCCACCATCTTCCCCGGAGAGGCGTTCTCGGAGTGGGGGTGGAGGTTCATGTTCTTCACCGGGATCATCGGCGCGCTTCTGAGTTTCTTCATTTTCCGCGCCGTTCAAGAATCGCCGCTGTGGGAGCAGCGCGAGAGACGAGACGAGACCGAGGATTCGCCGCTCCGGACGCTTTTCTCGAGCACGTATCGTCCGATCTTCCTCGTCAACCTCCTCCTCGTCGCGGGGGCGGGGGCGAGCTATTATTTGACCTCCGGCTTCCTCCCGACGTATCTCGCCGTCGTCAACGAGATCCCGAACACCACCGCCAGCCAGGTTCTCGTCGTGTCAAATTTGGGGGTGCTTATCGCGACGCCGCTCTTCGGGCATCTCAGCGAAGTGTTCGGACGGAAGAAGATCTTCCTCACGCTCGGGGTCGTCAACCTCATCGTCATCCCGTTCGTGTATCTTCAACTCGGGAGTTTGACGGGGGAGACTCTGGGTTTGATCTATTTGTACGCTTTTATTCTCGCCTTCTTCGGAAACGCGGCTTACGCTCCGATCCTCATCTTCCTCAACGAGCGTTATCCGACGGCGATTCGGGCGAGCGGCACGGGGATCAACTGGAATATGGGCTTCGCCATCGGCGGCATCCTCCCGACCTTTGTGACGCTCACAAGCCCCACGGTCGAGGACATACCTTCGAGGCTCGTCATCTTCTTCATCGGCATGATCTCCGTGTATTTGATCGGAGCCCTTCTCAACCCCGAAACCAGAGGGAACCTCAAATAAAGGAGGAGTATTCAAGTGGAGATTTCCGGAAAAACGGCCATCATCACCGGAGGCGCGACGGGCATCGGCGAAGTGTACGCGAGGGCGTTCGCCGCCGGGGGAGCCAACGTCGTGATCTCGGACATCCGTCGCTCCGAGGGCGAGAAGCTCGCCGATGAACTGGGAAACGGCGGAGGCTCCGGAGCCATCTTCGTCGAGGCCGACGTGACCGACGAGACGCAAACGGAAAAGATGGCCGAGCAGGCGGTGGAGGCTTTCAGTCAGATAGACATTCTGGTGAACAACGCGGCCATATACTTCGAGTTGGGGACGAAGAAGCCCTTCGATGAGATATCGTCCGGGGAGTGGGACAAGGTCATGGCCGTGAACGTGCGCGGTGTTTGGAACTGCGCGAGGGCCGTCGCGCCGCACATGAGGCGGCGGGAGAGTGGGAAGATCGTGAACATCTCCTCGGTCGTGTCGCACATGGGCGCGCCCGGCTTCGCGCATTACGTCGCGTCGAAGTCGGCGGTGATCGGGCTGACGCGGGCGCTCGCCCGCGAGCTTGGCTCCCACAACATCACCGTCAACGCCGTGGCTCCGGGGCTTGTGTCGAACGACTCGTCGAGGCAACTCAACGCCGACGAGTACCTGGAACGGGCGTCCGCGGGCCGCTCCCTACACCGCGGCATGGCGCCGCGCGACCTCGTCGGCGCGGTTCTCTTCCTCTCCTCCCCGAACAGCGACTTCATAAGCGGGCAGACCTTCGTCGTTGACGGAGGAGCCGTGATGAACGGCTGAAGGCCGCTTCGCTCCGGGAGTCGGGAAAGGCAAATACGGTTGCCGGCCTTCTGATATTCGGATGAGCGGGGACTATATACTCAGGTCGGAGTCCATATAAGAAGGAGCGAGACCGTGGAGAACTTCGACCCGCTCGCGAGTGCGGAATGGCTCGCGGAACATCTCGACGACCCGGACCTCCGCGTCGTGGACATCCGAGGATATGTGAAAAAGACCGACCTCGGCGGCGGAAGGCAGAAAGCGGAATACCTCGCCGCGAAGGATGAATACGACGAGGCCCATATTCCCGGCGCGGTGTACGTGGACTGGACCAGCGACATCACCGATCCGGATAGTTCGGTCCCGGCTCAGATAGCTCCGCCCGAAAGGTTCGAAGCCCTGATGGAATCGCTCGGGATCGGAGACGATACCCACGTAGTCGTATACGACCACGCGGGCGGACAGTTCGCCACGCGCCTGTGGTGGGCGCTCATGTATTACGGTCACAACGATGTTTCCGTCCTCGACGGGGGATGGAAGAAGTGGACGAGCGAGGGCCATCCTACGACGGACGAGGTCCCCGTGCCGGAGCGGGCCTCCTTCACTCCGAGGCCGCGTCCCGAATGGAGGAAGTCTGCCGAGGACGTGCTGGCGGCGAGCGAGAGCGGGAAGTTTATTCTCGACGCCCGCGACCCCGGACAATATTCGGGCGAAATAGCGCGCGGCGACGGGAGGCCGGGGCGCATCCCCCGCGCGAAGCATCTCCACGCCGACACGCTCTTCGACCCCGAGCGCGGGGTTTTCCTTTCCGAGGACGAGGTCGAACGCAAACTGCGCGAGGCGGGAGTCCCGGAGGACGAAGAGGAACCCGTCGTGGCTTATTGCAATGGCGGGGTGGCGGCGACGGTGCCGCTCTTCGCGCTCCATCGGCTCGGGTATCGGAACCTCGCCAACTATGACGGGTCGTGGAACGAGTGGGGGAGCAGGGAGGACCTCCCCGCCAAGAGATGAGCTTTGGTTAGTCCGTTCGCGGTGATCGTGTAAAATTGTTTCGTTCCATTTACGTCCGACGAACGGAGCCGATGAAAACTTACAGTTACAAAAAGACGCGAACAAAGGGGATGATTTCGGGGTTGTTGAGCCTCGCCATGATCGGGGCCGGAGTCGCCCTGATCGCCTCTTTCATTTTCGCCGGTGGGCTGGGAACGGTCGCTTCCAACAGCGCCGACCCGGGCGGGTTCAGCATCCCGAGCCTCGGCGGAGGCGACGACGCATCCGCGGGCGGTCCCGAAGACACGACCCTCCGCCTGACGATACCCGACATGAGCCGCGTGGACGACGCGGAGATACCAAGCACGCAGGGCACCGATATCGAGGCTTTGGATTCGAACAAGGCGATACACCTCGCGGGCACCGGTTTCCCCTGGCAGGACGAGGCGAACGTCTACATAGCCGGTCACCGCCTCGGATACCCGGCATCCGACAGCTTCCTGGCTTTCTACGACCTCCCGAACCTCGAAAACGGCGACGAAGTCTTCGTCACGGACGCCGAAGGAACCCGCTATACCTACGAAGTCTTCGAGCAGACGACCGTCCCCCCCACGGACCTCTCCGTGACCGAACCCGTGCCGGGCAGGAACATCCTCACACTCCAGACCTGCACGCTGCCCGACTACTCCCAGCGCCTCGTAGTCCAGGCCGAACTCGTCGAAGTGGCTTAAATACGGGGAGAAGGAAAAGGATAGAGACACTCGCCGCCGAAAGTCTCCGGTCGAATTCAGCGCAAGTCCGTCGGGTGGGAAAGCGGGGGCGTCGGGGAAGAGAAGGTCGAGAGCAATCCCTACTCCCCACTCCCTACTCCCTGTCCTTAAACTCCTGCGCTTTGAACCTTTGTCCGGTCACGCCCTTCGATTCGTCCGAAGCCAGATACAAGAAGACGGCGGTGTTTTCTTCCGGAGTCACTCTGGTCATCGGGTCTTCGTCGGGGTAGGCGGCGGCCCGCATATCGGTTCGCATCCCGCCCGGATCCACGGCGTTCGAGCGGATGTTTCTTTCTTCGAGTTCGGCGGCCAGGATCTGGGACAATCCCTCCAGTCCGAACTTGCTGACCGAGTACGCTCCCCACTCGGCCCTTCCTTCGACGCTGACGCCGCTCACGACGTTGATGATGGAGCCGCCCGAGCGCATGTGCGACACCGCCGCCTTCGACACGAGGAAAGGCCCGGTCAGGTTCGCGTCGATGACCGCTCGCCACTCGTCCTCCGGGTATTCTTCGATGGGTACCCTCGGTCCGAGCAGTCCGGCGTTGTTCACGAGCACGTCTATTTCGCCGAAGCGTTGGGAGACGGACTCTAAAAAGCGGTTCACGCTTCCTTTATCCGAGACGTCGCAGGCGGCGGCGAGGACCTCCGCGCCCGTTTTTTCTACTTCTTCGGCGATGGGTTTTATCGACTCTTCGGAGCGGGAGTTTATGGCGAGCTTCGCGCCTTCCTTTGCGTAAGCCAGCGCGAGCGCCCGCCCAAGCCCCTGGCTCGCGCCCGTTATGACCGCCACTTTTCCTTCGAGCATTTCGGAACCTCCTTTTTCGGGTTTCAGGTTGCGGGCTTTCAGTTTCAGCTTACCTTTTCTGGCCGAAACTTTGTCCGGTCGAGGCGCGAGAACGGACTTTGCCCGAAACCTTCTTCGCTGCAAATCTCTACCACTTAGCGTATAAAGGAAACATGAAAGAGCGTATGGAATCGGGGAACCGCTTTGTATGGTGAGAACGCGCCTCCTTCGTGGGCGAGGTTGCCCGGCGCGCGCTGCCGGGCGGTCGAGCATCTGGAGAAGCTCGAGGGCTTGAAGGAGTTCGAGTTTCTCGCCGGGCTGGAGGAGGAGTTCTTCCAGGCGATGGCGATATCCGCGGCCGTCGTGGAGATCGGTGCGGGGACCCCGCTCTACCGCGAGGGCGAACCCTCCGGCGCGGTGTATTTCATGCGCGAAGGAAGGGTGAAGCTCTTTCGTTCCATCAGCGGCCCCAAAGCACGGGACCAGATCCTGGGCGTCGTCGGGGACGGTTCGGTGCTGGGCCTCGCCTCCGCCCTGGAAGGACAACCCCAGAGCCAGGCAGCGACCGCCCTCACCGACTGCACCCTCTACGCTCTCTTCCGCGACGACCTCGCGGAGATCATGAGCCGCTTCCCCGCGGCCTCCGCGCGCCTCGCCCGAACCCTCGCCGCCCGCTCTCGCGAGCTGGAAGACCTCGTCTCCAACCTGGTCTTCCACTCGGCCCCCCAGCGCGTCGCCCGAATGCTGCTCGCCCTCGCCACCGAGGAGGGGCGCGTCACCAAACACGGCGTCGTCTTCGAACCCTCGCTCTCGCGCCAGGAGATGGCCGAAGCCACCGGCATCTCGCGCGAAGCCCTCTCGCGCGCCCTATCGCGCCT
>JBOHBL010000667.1:0-10175 GCA_050698295.1 Rubrobacteraceae bacterium
GGAAACAACCACCATGCCAAGCACCGCCAAACTCGGTTTGGCGGGCGCGGATCGACTCTTCCCTGGGAGCGTAGGCATGCTGGGGGCGCGATGCTCAAGCTCTCCCTCATGCTGGCAGGATGCCCGCACCCCCAGAGAGGAAAGCCTTCCTCCCGAATTCAGCTTGCAGATGCTTAGCTTTCCGCAACGCCTCTTTCTCCGGCCTCGACGACCCTCCGGGTCACGCTCAAGAGGTCTTCCGCCTCACGCAACCGCACCGCTTCGACCACGCCGGAACGCCGCCTCAGATACGCCGCCACGACCCGCGCCTCGTCCGCCCCGCCGGTACGGACGCCGGAACGCGGCCCGTTCCGCTCGTTTCTATCCAACGCCTCGGAGGCGAAGCTCGACAGGCCGGCTTCATCCCCGGCCTCGAAGCTCTTGTGCGCCGCGAGCCGGCCTTCGGAGAGAATGAAGACCTCCATAAAATTCGGCTCGGTCGAGGGGGCGACCATTGCCTGCAATCCCCCGGCGGTGATGAGGGTCCTGACCAACCGTATACGCTCGATGCCGGATACGAGGTCTCGCAGCCTCGCCGCCGCCTCGAACTCGCGTTCCCCCGCGAGCCTGTCGCGCTCCCGGACGAGGGCGGCAAGGTGCTCCTCTCCCCCTTCGCCGCGGAGCAACGCCGCTATACCCCTGACGACCTCGGAGCGGTATGCTTCTTCGCTCATCCCGATGCACGGGGCGCAGCGTCCCATCTGGCCGTAGAAGCAGGGTTTGTCCTCGCCGGAACAGCGGCGCAGAGGGAAGATCCTGCCCAGAGCCTCCATGCAGGTATCCAGAACCCCCGCGCTCCCATACGGTCCGAGCAGAACTACACCGTCTTCCGCGTCGCTCTCCTGAACCCGCTCCGGCACGGGATACGGGTTCCGGTTGTCGAGCTTTATAAACCATCCCGGACGGTCTCCGCGCCCGGCGGAGTTGTATCTCGGGAGTAGCCTCTTTATCTCCCGAGCTTCGAGGATGAGGGCGCGAAGCTCGGTTTCGGTCTCCCGATACTCGACTTTGGCAACCTCCTCGACGAGACGCCCGATCTTTCTTCGTCCGTCGCCGCCGTTGAAGTAAGTCCTGACCCTCGCCTTCAGGTTCTTCGCCTTCCCGACGTAGAGAGCGGTGCCGCGCTTGTCCAGGAAATAGTACACGCCGGGCGTGTTCGGCACACCGTCCGCGAGGTGCTGTTTCTGGGGCTTGAGGCGTTTTCTGCTTCCGCCCTTCAGGCTCGCCGCTTCTCCGACGGTGCGGACGCCGGCGTTCTCGAGCATCTCGAGGAGTTTGAGGAAGACGCCGGAGGTGGCCGCCGCGTCCGCGAGGGCGCGGTGGTTCGGGAGTTGCCGGACGCCGAAGTGGGCGGCGAGCGCCGAGAGCCGGTACCGGCGGAGGCCGGGGACGAGGCTCCGCGCGATCCGCAAAGTGTCGAGGACGGGGTTCGGGAGAGGTCTTCCGCCGCGAGCCGCCGCGACGAAGGAGCAGTCGAAGGGGGCGTTGTGGGCGACGAGTACAGAGCCCTCGACGAACTCCTCGAAGAGCGGGAGGACTTCGCGCATCGTCGGGGCGTCGGCGACCATCCTGTTCGTGATCCCGGTGAGACGCATCACGAACGGGGTTATCGGCATTTGAGGGTTGACGAGGGTCGAGAACTCATCCACGACCACTCCCCCACGCACCTTGATCGCCCCGAACTCCGTGATGGCGCCCTCTCTGGCCGAAGTCCCCGTGGTCTCCACGTCGAAGACCACATACGGCGCGTCTTCGAGCGATAGAGAAGAAACATCAACCGTCCGGAGTCCCTCGCCTTCCCACAGAAAGCGCGGGTCATCGCCGATGACTGCTTCGAGGCGAGCCTTCGCGTCGCCGTTCGGGTTCGGGAGGGAGAGGAATTCGACGGCGACCTCTTCGGGGCTCACCGGCTCGCGGCTCTTGACGAAGCCGTAGAGGCTAAGAGGCACGTACCTCCATTCGAGCGGTCTCCCCGGCCGCCTCGGAGATGGTCCGGGCCTGCGCCTCGGTGACGCCGTCTATGGCGGCGAGGTTCTCGAAGGTGTACTCGTGGTCGAGGAGGCCGCTCGCCAGGACCCTCGCCCGCGTCTTCGTCCCGATCCCCGGAAGTTCGGCGGTGTGGAAGATCTTGCCTCGCTGTATCCGCAAGGCGTCCACGCCCGCTAGCCTCTCGCCATCTATGAAAATACGTCTCAGGGTCTCGGCGAATAGTTCGATCTGCTCCGGGTGGAAAACGCCGCGGCCCATCAGAGAAGGCGTCATCGGGAGGGGGTTGATCAAATTGGCGTCGCGCACCGTCGTGTGACCCGGCGGCTCCTCGCCGCTCAAGGGGTCCGCGCCTCCGAGCGCCCGCGCCCGCGCGGCGTGTTCCCAAACCTGCTCTTCGAGATCCCCTTCGGGATCCAACGCCGTAATGACGGGTCGTCCCCTGAAACGGTCGTTGCGGTTGGCGGCGTAGAGAAATCGGCGTCCGCTCCGATCGTTCTCGTAAAACTCGACGATTGAGAGAGCGCGCTTCTCCCCGACACCCGGAAGCCTCGCGAGCGACTTCGAGTCCATTTTCTCGATCATGGCCCGGAGTTCGTCGGCTTCGACGGCTTCGGCGGTCTTCGCGGCGGCTCTGCGGTCCACGCCCTTCACCTTCTCCAGAATCCCCTCCACGCTCGTCGGACAGACGCCGCGCCTCGTGTGGTTGATCTTACGCACCGCCGTGAAGTCGTTGTGCTCCTCCCAGCGCCACACGTACTCGCGCACCCTCTCGACCGCCGCCGCGTCCTCCGGCACGAACTCGATGGTGACGGCGTTCCCGACGTAGCGCCCGTTCGCTCCCGCGAGGTTCTCCGCATCGCGCATGACCTGAACCTTGACCGAAGGCGAATAGAAAGAAAGATGCACCGGCAGGCCGGGCGCGACCTCTTTCATCAGGCGCCGTCTGAACACTTTGTTTTCGAGATCCGAGTCGAACATTTCTCTCCTTGATTCTAGCATTTCAGCTAGTTCCTTACGTACCTTCCGTTCGTGTTTAGCGGCAAATACACAAGACCAACGACAATTTCGGGCCTCGACTTCGCGCGACGGTTTCACAACCCTTGTCTTGTGCTGACCGGCTGAAATGCTGAGAAGCTGACCAGCGCGAGCTCGCTACAACTCCCTCAAAACTATCGCCTCGACGGGCTCTCCGGCTTTGACTTCCGACTCCGGGCCGATCATGGCGATGGCGTCGGCCTTCGTGAGCGAGGTTATGAGACCCGAACCCTGCGCCCCGACGGACCTGGCGAGCAAGCCCCCGTCCGTCTTTTCCAAACTCACCCGCACGGCGTGCATCCTGCCGAAGCGGTTGCTTATGTCCTCGTCGAAGCGGACTTCGACCTTCGGGCGGCGTTTGTCCGCTCTTCCCATCATCTTCATCAGCGCGGGCCTCACGAACAGCTCGAAGGTGACCATCGCCGAGACCGGGTTTCCGGGCAGTCCGAAGAAACGGGCGTCCTCGCGGGCGCCGAAGAAGAGCGGCTTTCCAGGTTTGAACTTCACGCCCCAGAAGACCTGATCGACGCCGAGGTCGAGCAAGGTGGACTTCACGAGGTCCTTCTCCCCCACCGACACGCCGCCGCTCGTCACCACGACGTCCGCCGTTTCGAGCGCCTCCTCGACGGCTCCTCTCAAAACGTCCGCGTCGTCGGAGGCGGCGTAGAGGCGACGGGCTTGGGCGCCCGCATCGTGACATTGGGCGACCATCGCGTAGGAGTTCGAGTCGAAGATCTCTCCGGGAGAAAGCTCTCTCTCGCCCGGCTCGACGAGTTCGGTGCCGGTCGAGAGCACGACGACCGTCGGCCTGCGATGCGCGGGCAAATCCCCGTAGCCCTGGCTCGCGGCGAGCGCGACCTCATACGGCCCGATCTCCGTCCCGGCGCGCAGGATCACGTCTCCTTCCCGCACGTCCTCACCGCTGCGGCGAATATTGTTTCCTTCCGGGATTTCCTTTCCGATATCGAAGCTCTCGCCCCAGCCGGAGGTGTCCTCGACCATCACCACCGCGTCGGCCCCGTCCGGGACGACGCCGCCGGTGAAGATCTTTATGGCTTCGCCCTCTCCGACGCTTTTGTCGGAGGGACGGCCCGCCGGGGCTTCGTCCACGACCTCGAAGGTCTTTCCGGCTTCGGTGTCGCGGCTCCTGACGGCATATCCGTCCACCGCCGAATTATCGAAGGGCGGGGAGTCGAACTTCGCCTCGATGTCTTCGGCGAGGACGAGCCCTCGCGCCTCCATCAAAGGGAGCGCCTCCACGGGCGTTCGCGGCATGTTCTCCAACACGAGGCGCTCGGCCTCGGCGTACTTGATCAGCTTCTCGAAAAGTTGCATCCAAACCCCTTCCACGTCTCTCATTACCCCGCAAATAACCTACCACACCGAGGAGCCAAAGAGCCTGAACCAGAGGTGGAAACTACGGAAGAAAAGCCACGGCGCGCCCCGGCCCTCCCGAGGAATCGGCGACCTTGATCGGCAGAAAGACGAAGTGCGCCCCACGAGCCGGGAGCCTATCCAGATTCGTCAGGATTTCGACGTAGCGCATCCCGCGACTCAGACCCTCCTGGTGAACCGGTACCCCGTCGTGGGCGCTCCCGATGCTCGGAGCGTCGATCCCAACGCACTTCACGCCCCTCTCGTGAAGATAAATTGCGGCTTCCGGCGAAGGCGCGGGCCAACCGGGAAACTCCCCGGTCACGAGAGATCCGCTCATGTATTTTTCACCCTCCTCGCCCTCGACGTAATATCTGTCCCAACCGGTCCAGAACAAAGCGACCTCGCCCTCCCGCAAAGAGCCGTTTTCATCCTCCCAGCTTTCGATGTGTTCCGGCTCGATGAACGGGCTTATGCCGGGCTCGCCTTTATCCGCGAGGTAACGAACGTCTATGACCGCGGCCGGTCCCATGAGATCGTCGAGGGGGACTTTATCTCCGGTTTGGGAGCCGAGCTCGCTCGCCCACGGGAGACCTGAGTCGGGTGGCGGTATGAAGTGGGTCGGCGCGTCGAAGTGGGTGCCGCAGTGTTCGTCCACGACTATGAAGTTCGTCTGGTACGGGGCGGCGCTGCGGGTCTTTCCGGTCGGGCCGTCCACTTCGGCGAACCAGTTCCAGTTGTGGTGGGCGAAGTTCATGTGTCCCGGCCACGTTCCGGGAAGCCTCTCGGAGAGCGTCAGCGAGAGGTCCACGACTCGTGAAGAGTTCAGTTTCTCGAAATCCACGTTCTCAGCTCCTTCACTGGGCCATGTATCCGCCGTCCACCGGCAGGATCGCACCGGTGACGAACGACGCTTCGTCGGAGACGAGGAAGAGGATCGCATTGGCGACTTCCGACGGCTCGCCGAGGCGCTTGACCGGATGGGACTGGCGCATCGGCTCGACGTATTCCTCGGGCAGGGCTCTCACGGCCTCCGTCCGGATCGTGCCAGGCGCGACGGCGTTGACCCGGATGCCGCTCTCCGCCCATTCCACGGCGAGGTGCTTCGTGATGCCGGAGGCTACGAACTTGGCTGGGCCGTACGTGGATTGTCCGCTCTGTCCGGCGAGGCCGGAGATCGAAGAGAGGCACACGATGGAACCGCCGCCCGTTTTCAGCATCTCCTCTATCGCGTATTTGCACGTCAAAAACATCCCGCGTCCGTCCACCTTCATGACGCTCTCCCAGTCTTCGGGGGTGGCGTCCACGATGTTGTTGAGCGGGATGACGCCCGCGTTTGCGACGAGGATGTCGATGCGGCCGAAGCCCTCGACGGCGGCCAGGATCATACGCCGCGCGTCCTCCGGCTCGGATACGTCCCCGACGACGACTTCTACTTCGGCGACGTTCCGCAGACCATCCGCAAGCTCGTTCATTCCACTCTCGTCTACGTCCGTGACGACGAGACGCGCCCCTTCTTTCGCGAAAAGCTCCGCCGTCGCCCGCCCGATGCCTTTCGCCGCCCCGGTCACGACGGCGGACCTGCCCCGCAACCTCCCGAGGCCGGAATTCCCGTTCTCCAACGCGCTCCCCTTTCGTGGCGGCTTCGCCGCGCTGTTAGCTTTTAGCCGTTAGCTATTAGCTTTTGTCTTTTTCTGATGGCTGACGGCTGATTGCTAATCGCTGATGGTTGACGACACGGCGGCCCGCTCGAAGGCGGGGAAGTTTCCGCTCCCGTCGAAGTCCATCTCTCCCGGTTCCCCGACGACCTCCACGTTACCATTGTCAAGAGCCTCGCTCACCAGGTTCTCCGAGAGGTCCACCTCTCGGATGTGGAGCGTGTTCGGGATGCGGACGAAGCGGGTGTCTTCCGGGGCGACGCCCCAGTTGCAGCGGATCGCCGCCTCGATGGCCTCGCGGTCGTTTTCCATCACCATCGGGACCTTCGCTCGTTCGATGAAGGTACTCGTCAGCACGTTCTGGTTCATCGCGCCGTAGTCGATCTTCTCGAAGAGCCTCCGGGTCGTGATGTCCGCCAGCCCGATGCCGGCAGTGTTGCCGTGCGACGCCTCGCTCGCGTCGCCGACGACGAGGTACTTCACCTCCGGCTCTTTCGGCTCCTCAGCGCCGGGGATGCGGAACCGCCCCACCACGTTCGTGTCCATCCCCGTGCCGGAGAAGTTCTTCCCGATCTCATCCACGAAGAGAATATCCATCTCCGAGACGGGCAACTTCGGCACGAGCTTGTACGACTCCTTCAAAAGCGCGGTCTCGCGCTCGTGGACGCGCTCCGGCGGGACCGCCTCCACCATCGCCGTCTCCTCGTAGGCGTTCTCGACGATTCCGACCCCGAAGAGGACCTTCCCGGAGCCGAAAACGACCTCTCCCGCCTCGACCATGTGATCCCGGATGCCCGGCACCCCGAGCGCGTGAAGCGTGAGGGCGGCCTCGCGCTTTCCGAGCCCGATGGCGGCCATCTTCAAAAGCCCGCTCTCTATCTCGGCGTGGAAGTCGGTGTGCTGTTTGATCCTCCCGACGATAATGACACCATCCGCCTCCGAGGCGATCCCGTCCATAAAAACCGGCACGCCACGCTCCGTCTCCCCAAGTTTCACGACCTCCATCGAGGAGCGGATCGCCGCTCCGACCGCCTCTTCCGTGACGCCGAGGCTATTCAGGATCCCAACCTGCCCCTCGGCGGTCGCCCCGCCGTGACTCCCCATCGCCGGGACGATGAAGGGCGACGCTCCGGCGTCTTTCAGGATGCCGACGAGAGACCTCAATATCTCCGGGACGTTCGAGATGCCGCGGCTGCCGGCTGTGATCGCAACGCTCATACCGGGCTTTATCTTTCGCTTTATCTCCTCTTTTTGACACTCTTCCCGAAGCGCCCCGGATATGTCCTCGACTCGCGGTCTCGGAAACTCCTGTTTCACCCTGACGATTTTCGGTAAGCTCACCCTCCGCTCCTTTCCTGGGATTCGGCCAGTTCTCGCGCCAGCTTGAGCGCGGCTTTCAGGCTCGAATGGCCGGCTTTGCCCGTCCCGGCGATGTCGAAGGCGGTGCCGTGGTCCACGCTCGTTCGGAAGAACGGAAGGCCCACGGTCACGTTCACCCCGGTCTCGAAGCCGAGCAGCTTTATGGGGATATGACCCTGATCATGGTACTGAACGACCACGATGTCGAACTCGCCCCGAACCGCCCTCGAAAAAACCGTGTCCGGCGGCCACGGTCCGCTGGAGACTATTCCTTCTTTTCTTGCTCCTTCGATGGCCGGAGAAATCCTCTCCGCGTCCTCGTCCCCGAAGAGGCCGTTCTCCCCGGCGTGAGGGTTGAGTCCGGCGACGGCGATGCGAGGGTTTTCGATTCCGATACGATTCATTGCGTCCCTCGCGAGCCGGATGACGGCGAGTTCACGCTCCGGCGTCACGATCTCGACGGCTTCCCTGATCGAGACGTGGGTGCTGACGTGAATGACGCGCAGCTTCTCGGCCACGAGCATCATCGCGTAGTCTTCCGTGCCGGTCAGCTCGGCGAGTATCTCGGTGTGTCCCGGATACCCGTGACCCCCGAGACGCATCGCCTCTTTGTTGAGAGGCGCGGTCGCGACGGCGGAGGTACGTCTTTCCATCGAAAGCTCAGTGGCGTGTTCGACGTATTTGAACGCCGCGTCTCCGGCGCGGACGTCGAGCTCTCCGAACGGGAGGTCTGCCGGCAGGTCGGTGATGGGGATCAAATCCATGACTCCATCCTCGAAGACGGCTTCTTCAGGCTCGTCAATGGCGTTCACGCGCAGGGACGAACCGACCAGCTTCACGGCCCGCTCCATAATTCCTTCGTCCCCGATCACGATGATACGGTTCTCGTCGTGGAAGCCGGGCTCGGCGAAGGTTTTTGCGACGATCTCGGGTCCGATCCCGGCCGGATCCCCCATCGTGAGCGCCACGAGCGTCATGCTCCTTCCTTTCCGAGGAGATGTCTCACCGCGTCCTTCAACGTGTCCGGCCCGCCGAACCCGCCCGCCTTGGTGACAACCCGGTATGGGCGCGTCCCGACGAGAGCACCCGCCGGGACGCCCGGTTCTATCTCCCTCTCGATAAGGATACCCCGCCCGCCAAGTTTGCGCGCGACGCGCACCGCCGTGTCCCCCCCGGTGAGGACCAGCGCCTCCAGGGAGCCCGTCTTCGAGAACTCGACGGCAACTTCCGCGAGAGCATCGGCGACCCGTACGGAGATGTCGTCCGAAGCCCGATCCGACGCTTCCCCGATCGTGGAATGCAGGGCGACGCTCTTCCCCTCCTCAAAGGACGCGAGCGCGGCGATGAAAGCCCTTTCCACGGCCTCCGCAGCACGACCTTCGGCGACCTCCGAAGCGTCCAACGGCACGGCCTCGATCTCGGCTCCTGAGACAAGACGGCGGAGCTGTTCTCTGGCGACCTCGTGTACGCTCCCGACCACCACGAGAACGCCGGAAGCCGAAGAGGGCGGCTCCGTGCGACCTCCCACTCCGGGACCCGGATACACGGCTCCAATGGCCGCCGCGAGGCCGGCGGAGCCGGCCCACAACACAGACGAAGGGTCGGGCGCCGCGCGAACGAGAGCCTCCAAATGCGCCTCCGACTCCGCGTCGACGACCACGCAGTCCGCAGCTCCGAGGGCTTCTCGGACGGAACCGGCGTCCCGGAGGTCGTCCACGGAGAGCGTCTCGACCCGACCGACGTCCGCGAGCAACGAAGGGACGTGGCTCCCCCAGACGGGAGTAAGAGGGTCGTCGGCGAAGCCCGCCTCGTGGACCGGCACGCCGTCCACGAGTTGCGCGCCGCCTCGGGTCGAGCGTCCCGCGCCCGGGAAAGCGGGAGCGATGATTGCTTTTTCACGCCGCATGACCTCCATCGCCGCCGCGATCTCCGCCGCTATCGGACCGCGCAGCGTCGAGTCGATCTTCTTGTACGCGATGCGCGCGTCTTTCAATTCTCTTCCAGCTTCGAGAACACGTTCCCTGGCGAGCCCTGGAGCCAGGAAGCGCGAGTCCGTGTCGGCCACAACGGCATCGAAGTCCTTCTCCACAGAAGTCCCCCGGAAGGCCACGGCCGCGCGGTATCCGGCGCGGGCGAGTTGCACGCCGGAGTCGGCGGCGCCCGTCAGATCGTCGGCGATTATGGCTACCTGCACGAGATCCATCCACCAAGCGTCGGGACCACCCTAAAAATAGCACCATTTCGGCCGACAGGCGGCGAATCGGCCATGTTGACATAGGTTAGCGGCTTCAATAACATGCGGCAGGGTTAGGGAACGACGGGAGGATGAGACATGGCCGATATCGCGAATCGCAGGGTAGGCGCCAACCACGGTACCAACAATCCGCTCGGTTGAAGATGCGGGTACACGTTTTTCGGGGCTTTCTGGCGAGGAGGTAAGCGCGTGGGTAGAGGCAGAGATACGGATCCCGACAGGCCCGGGGACGTACGCGAGGATCAGACGGTATCGGACGCCGGTCGTGACACGGCAACGGGCGCCGAAGGGAGCGCCCAGGAAGGCTGGAACGTCCCGTCCAGGGTTCTGCCGCCTATAGGATCCCGGGACCTGCCAGAGCCGGTGCCACTGGGCAAAATCGTGGTGGCGAGCGTGGTCATCCTCGCCACGGCGCTCGGGTCCGGCGAGCTGATAATCTGGCCGTACATCACCACGCAGGTGGGGAT
>JBOHBL010000668.1:0-1339 GCA_050698295.1 Rubrobacteraceae bacterium
TCGGAGCCCTCGGCGTACTCACCGACGTCAGTCGCGCCGCGGACGTGGAGCGGCTCGCCGAGGAGGTGATCGGTCGGCACGGGCGCGTGGATCTCATGATCAACAATGCCGGCGTCGCGCGGATCGCGCCCTTCCATGAGCTGGGCGAGGACGACTTCGCCTGGGTGCTGGACGTCAACCTGTGGGGCGTCATCCATGGCATGCGCACCTTCGTCCCACTCCTCGAGAGCACGTCGGCGGACGGCTACCTGCTCAACACCGCCTCGATCGCCGGCCTGCGCAACGGGCCGGGCCTGGCGGCATACACCGCTTCGAAGTTCGCGGTCGTGGCCCTCACGGAGACGCTCGACCAGGAACTGCGGGCGCGGGACTCGACTCTAGGTGTGGGAGTGCTGCTCCCGGCGATGGTCCACACCAACATCGCCGACAGCGAGCGCAACCGGCCAGGAGCGCGGGTCGGGGAGGTCAGGCCTGCGCGGAGCGCGCCGGACCGGCCGGACGTGCTGAGTGCGGACGTCGTCGCCGAGATGGCGCTGGCCGGCATCGCTCGTCGTGATCTCTACTTGGTCACCCACCCGGAGACCTTGGGCTCGGTCAAGGCCCGGCATCGCCGCATCGAGAAGGCGTTCGAGCGCGGCTGACGAGCATGAGCCCTGGTGCCGCGCGACCAACAAATGTGGACAAGCCGTCAGAGGTGGCCGTCGTCCTGAGCCCAAGACTTGCGGGATCGCTCGAGAATTCTGGTAAATCAGGCGTCACCATTGACCATTGTGACCGCTCTCACTAATGTACGAAGTGTCAGAAGCCCCGTGATCTGACGCGTGCGACGCTGCGCCTGGGGCTGCCCCGAACCTATCGAGGAGGCGCCATGCCGCTCCAGGACCACATGCAACTCATCTCCGTCGACGATCACCTGATCGAGCCCAAGAAGCTCTGGACCGACCGCCTCCCGAAGAAGTTCCTCGATAAGGGTCCCCGCATCGTCGAGATGGACATGTCCAAGAGCGCCGGCGACGAGGGGCTCTCGAAGGCCCTGATCGACGCCTCCCGCAATGGCAAGGAGGGGGAAGCGCCAAAGGCTCCGCGCCTGGCGGAGGTGTGGAACTACGAAGGTCGCATCTACCCGAACATCGGCCTGAACGCGGTTGCGGGCAAGAAGCCGCAGGACTACGGCATGGAGCCGACGCGCTACTCCGACATGCTGCCCGGCTGCTACGACATCAAGGCGCGCGTTGCCGACATGGACATCGACGGTGTCCAGGCGGCGATGTGCTTCCCATCGTTCCCGCGGTTCGCCGGCACGGTGTTCCTCGAGCACGACGACAGCGAGCTCGCCCTG
>JBOHBL010000669.1:0-1524 GCA_050698295.1 Rubrobacteraceae bacterium
GGTTGAGGTGGAAGACATAAGAACCGGCAAATCCTACCTCGTTCCGCCAAAAACGGATCGCCGCGTCATCGAAATACCTCCGGGGCCGCCCAAAGAGGCTCGGCAGCCCGCCGAGGAATTGATGAGAAGCAATCAGGAGGCCGGTAAGGTGGCGTAGCAGCCAGGCAATCTGTGGTCAATGACCACAGCCCCGATTCTTCTCGGTTCCGTGAGCCTCGGTTTCGTGTCTGTCTCGAATCGAAGAACGGCACTTTATTCCGCTACTTTCTTTCCGGCTCCCTACGAGGGGGACGAGCGGCTTGGTCTTCTAATCCGCTGGCCGCGGGTTCGAATCCTGCCGGGCGCGCTCTCGAAAGATTCTTTGAACAGCGCGGAATTCAATGCTCCGAATGCGCGGCGCGTGGAACGCTTGTAATATGGGTTTGTCCATCGTTGGGACGGTGGACAGGGGAATACGAGCGGGCAAAAGGAGCAGGAGCATGGACGCAACGGCGGCGGTCGTGAGGGAAAAGGAGCAGCCGTTCGAGATCGGCCCGGTAAGCATCGGGGAGCCGCGGCCGGACGAGGTTCTGGTGAAGGTCGCGGCGTGCGGGGTGTGCCACACGGATCTGATCTGCCGCGACCAGTGGTACCCGGTCCCCCTCCCGTCCGTCTTCGGTCACGAAGGCTCCGGCGTCGTCGAGGCAGTCGGCGAGAACGTCACGAAGGTCGTCCCCGGCGACCGGGTAGCCATGAGCTACAACTCCTGCGGGATGTGCGGTAACTGTCTCTCCGGGAAGCCCGGTTACTGCAAGCAGTTCTTCGAGTCGAACTTCGCCGGCGCTCGCACCGACGGTTCCAACGCCTACTCGGGAAGCGGGTCCGAGGAGGTTCACGGACACTTCTTCGGGCAGTCGTCGTTCGCGACGCGCGCCCTCGCGAGGGAGCGAAACGTCGTGAAGATACGGGACGACGTGCCCCTGGAGCTCGTCGGACCGCTCGGATGCGGCATCCAGACCGGGGCGGGCGGTGTTTTGAACAGCCTGAAGCCCGAGGCCGGGTCGAGCATCGCCATCTTCGGGACCGGGACGGTCGGGATGGCCGCGATCATGGCGGCCAGAGTCGCCGGATGCGCGACCATCATCGGAATAGACATCAAGCCAAACCGGCTGGAGATTGCAAAAGAACTCGGCGCGACGCACGTCATAAACGGCGCGGAGGAAAACTCCGTCGAGAGGATAAAGGAGATAACCGGAGGCGGGGCGAACTACTCCATCGAGACTACCGCGTCTCCGCTCGTCTTCCGGCAGTCGGTGGATTGCCTGACGCAGCTCGGCACGTGCGGTCTCATAGGGGCTGCCGCGGTCGGCACGGAGGCGAAGGTCGACATGAGCACGATGCTCCTGTTCGGACACCGCATCCAGGGCATCATCGAGGGCGACGCCATCCCGGACGTGTTCATTCCCCGGCTCCTCGAACTCCACGTCCAGGGCCGCTTCCCGTTCGACAGGCTCGTCAAGTTCTACGAGCTGGATGAAATAAACC
>JBOHBL010000670.1:0-1087 GCA_050698295.1 Rubrobacteraceae bacterium
TCTTTCAGGCGGGCCTTCTCCCTCACGTCTTCGGGGAGTGATATCTCCCCACGTTTGCCGACTTTCGCAAAGGAGGCCATGACTTCGAGTATATCCGAAAGCACGCAGCGGAAACCACGAACCGGAAAAGGAGGCTCCGCGACCACATCCATGTTCCACCACCGACGCATAGCGCGAAAGAGAAGACACGAAAAGACTATGAGAAAGGAACGAAAGACATGATCCGAACATCGGCAACCACGTGGGCGAGGGCGGCAGTCCTCGCCTTCACGCTCGCCGCGCTCTTCGCGCTGGCATGGGCCTCCCCGGCGCGGGCGGCGACCTTCATCGTGGACAGTTCCGCAGATGCGGTGGACGCTACCCCCGGCGATGGGACGTGCGCGACCGCGGTGAACGAGTGTACACTGCGGGCAGCCATTCAGGAAGCCAATGCTCTCGTGGGAGACGACTCCATAGACTTCTCGGTGGATGAGGTGACGCTCTCCATCATCGGCGCGGGCGAGGACTCTGCCGCGACCGGCGACCTCGACCTCCGCCAGGACGTGATCATAGACGGCGGCGAGGGTGGCGTGGACATCCATACCGCATCCGCCTTCGACGACCGCGTGTTCACTATCTTCTCTCCCGCCAGCGTGAACATGGAGAGTCTCACGGTGCGGGGAGGCGTCGTCGTGGACGGCATCCCCAGCGGCGGCGGAATCCTGGTACTCACTGGTGCGACGCTGGATCTCGCCGACAGCACAGTAAGCGACAACACCGTCTCTTCATCCACTACCTCGGTCGCCGATGGCGGCGGTATTTTCAATCGCGGCACGCTGACGATGACGAACAGCACCGTGAGCGGCAACACTGTTTTTTCGTCCACCGTCGGCGGCGCCTTTGGCGGCGGCGTCTTCAACCACAACGTCGGCACGGCGACGCTCACCAACAGCACCGTCAGCGGCAATGCGGCCTCCAACAGCGGCGCGGGCAGCTCTTTCGGCGGCGGCGTCTTCGAAAATGGAAGCGCGACTCTCGGAAACACCATCGTCGCCAACAACAGCGCCGCGGAGGGTCCCGATGTCAGAGGGGGCTTCGACAGCCAGGG
>JBOHBL010000671.1:0-8731 GCA_050698295.1 Rubrobacteraceae bacterium
CGAGCTCGCTGTCGGTCGGGAAGGCGATGCCGTACTGCTCGCCCGTCTCTATCGTCTCGACGATTTCCAGCGCGTCGCCGGTCTGCTGCACGCGGTCGGCGGAGACCGGGAAGTCGTTTATGACCGCTTGCACCTGGTCGTTCTCCAGCGCGCTGAAGGCGTCCTCGACGGTGTTGTACGAGCGGACCTCCGTGCCGACTTCCTCGGCGGTTTCGTTGGCGAGCGCCTCGCCGGTGGTCCCGCGCTGCGCCCCGATCAACGTGTCCTGCGCGATGTCGTCTATCGACTGTATCTCAGAGCCGCTTTGAACGAGCAGCGACTGGTCGGCGTTGAAGTACGGCTCGGAGAAGTCAACGTTCTGTTCGCGCTCCTCGGTTATCGTCATCGCCGAGATCGCCGCCGCGTACGTCTCGGACTGAAGCCCCGGAATAATGCCGTCGAAAGTGACGTTCTGGAGGTTCACCTCGTACCCGGCTCGCTCTCCGACCTCGTTGATGAGGTCCACGTCGAAGCCGACCGGCTCGCCGTCCTGCACGAACTCAAACGGACGATAGGCGATGTCCGAGGCGACCGTTATCGTCTCGCCGGAAGCCTCGCCGTCGGCCTCCTCCCCGCCACCGTCCCCTCCGTTCCCGCCGCCGCACGCCGCCAGGGCGAGCATGGCCGCCGCCAGAATCGCCCATCTGAACCGTTTGATCACTTTCGACCTTCCTCTCTGAATTTTCCTACCCCTCGCGAACGGCCAGGCGAAGATATTGCATGCGTGGCCGCGCTTCCTCTTTTCTCGTGGCCGTCAATACTAGTTATCGCGTCGTCTCCGGTCAAGAAGGCGGTCGCGCCGGATGGCCTCTAATCCAGAAGGCTCAGTCCCACGACGTTCGGCATCTCCGAAGGCTCTTCGATCACCTCGAAATGCGCCCCGGAGAACTTTTCCAGCCGTTCTTCTCTCAGGCGAGCGAGCTTCCCGCTCACGGAGAACACGTTGACCCTGGTGAGGTTGTAGACGCCGGGTTTGGCCTCCGGCGGCACACGGGTTTCCAGCATGACGTTGGTGGTTTTGGAGCCGTTGGGATCCCCCTCCGACACGGGGAGGTCCGTCGTCTCGAAAAAGAACTCCGTCAGGTGGTCCGTCTCGTGGGAGAAAGCGGCAAAGACCCGGCTGAGGTTCATCCTGTGTTCAAGATCCAACTCAACCCGGATCACATCCCCCGCCATGTAACGCCGCATTCTGTTCGCCTCCATAACGCCTCCCTCCCCGGACGCTCATCTCCCATAAGAGCATCTTTCATATTTAGAAGCATTTTATACAGGTTTCGGGTTAAGGGCTACAGGTAGATGGTCGGCTAGACTCGATGCCCTATCCTTGAGTCTTCAATGCAGGATTTGACTAAGGAAGCGTTTGGTGCGCTCGTTTTCGGGGTTCTGGAAGAAGTGTTCTGGCGGGCCGACCTCGACGATTCGGCCCTCGTCCATGAAGACCACGCGGTCGGCGACGCGCCTGGCGAATCCCATCTCGTGGGTGACCACGACCATCGTCATGCCGCCGCGCCCCAGGTCGGCCATCACTTCGAGGACCTCGTTGATCATCTCCGGGTCCAACGCGCTCGTCGGCTCGTCGAAGAGCATTATCCTCGGCTCCATCGCGAGGCCCCTGGCTATCGCCACTCTTTGCTGCTGACCTCCCGAAAGCCCCTCCGGGTATTTGTCCGCCTGCTCGGGGATGCCGACTCGCTTCAGGAGCCGCTCGCTGCGTTCGTTCGCCTCGGAAGCGAAGACCTTCTTCACCCTCATCGGGGCGAGCTTGATGTTCTGGGCGACCGTCATGTGCGGGTAGAGGTTGAACTGCTGGAAGACGAAGCCGATCTCCGAGCGCAGCACGTTGAGGTCAGTCTTTTTGTCGTGGACGTGGATGCCGTCCACGATCAGCTTTCCGTCCGAGACTTCTTCGAGGGCGTTGATGCAGCGAAGGAGCGTGGACTTGCCCGACCCTGAAGGTCCGATCACCACGACGACCTCGCCCTCCTCGACGGAGAAGTCGATGTCCGTGAGGACCTGGAAGTCCCCGAAGAACTTGCTGACGTTCTGGAACTCGATGATGCTCATGGGTGAATCTTTGCTCCAAAAGCAGTTCCGTGTCAAGTTGACCGCTTTGCGATCCATCTGTTACAGTCGTCACGAGGCGCAAGTTTCATGGAAAGGGGAGAAAAATGGCTGAAATGGGATCGGGGGGAGGAAGACCCCCCCAATCGAGTGGCGGCGAGGAGGAGTTCTCGGGGAGACTGCAACGTTCTATCGGGGCTCCGCTGCTTCTGGCCTTCGTGGTCGGCAACATCGTGGGAGCGGGGATCTACGTCGCCCCCGGCGAGGTGGCCGCGAGCGTCGGGGGCGGAATCTGGCTGCCGTTCCTGATCGCGTTCGTGGTGGCTATTTTCACGGCCTTCTCGTATTCGGAGCTGGTGTCGAAGTACCCTGGAGCGGGCGGCGCGGCTTTGTTCGTGAACCGGGCGTACAGGCTGCCTTTGTTCTCGTTTCTGGTGGCCTTCGCTGTGATGTGCAGCGGACTTTCGTCGGCGAGCGGCATCTCGCGGACCTTCGGGGGAGATTACCTGGAGACGTTCATCGATTTGCCGGAGCTGGCGGTCGCGCTCGTGTTCATCCTGATTCTGGCCGCGATCAACTACTTCGGCATCACGGGCTCGGCGCAACTCAACGCCGTCCTGACGATCCTCTCGGTGATCGGCTTGTTGCTCATAGTGGTGGTCGGGATCGCGGTGGTCTTCTCTGGACAGGCGGACTTCGGCAGGCCGCTCGCCTTCGCCCCGCCGGAGGGAGAGGCGCTCGGGCTGGCGCTACTGGGCGGAGCCGTACTCGCGTTCTACGCTCTCATCGGCTTCGAGGACTCGGCCAACATCGCCGAAGAAACGAGGGACGCGAGTCGCATCTACCCTCGCGCGCTCTTCGGCGGGTTGCTCGCGGCGGGCACCCTGTACATCGCGGTCGCCTTCGTCGTGTCGATGGTCGTCCCGACGGAGAGGCTTGCGGGCTCCAGCGGGCCGCTTCTGGAGGTCATCGAGATCGGGCCCATTCCCATCCCGCCCAGCCTCTTCGCCATAGCCGCGCTCGTCGGGATCACGAACACCGCTCTCATCAACCTGATCATCGCTTCTCGCGTCATCTACGGCATGGGCCGCGAGAGGGTTTTGCCCTCGTTCTTCGCCAGGGTCAACGACAGCCATCGCACGCCGACCATAGCGATAATCTTCACCACCCTGATCGCGCTCGCCCTCGCCCTGACCGGGGGTTTCTCGGCGCTCGCGGCGACGACCGTGCTCCTGATCCTGGCGGTCTTCGCGATAGTGAACGTCTCGGTTCTGGTGCTGCGCCGCGAACAGGTCGGACACAGCCACTTCCGGACACCGGCCATCTTCCCCATCCTCGGCGCCATAACCTGCCTCGGCCTTCTCACCCAGCAAGAGCTGGGCTCCTGGGTGAGGGCGATAATCCTGATCGCCATCGGCCTCGGCCTCTACGCCCTGAACGCCTGGTTCATCAAGAACAAAGACGAAGATGGCGCCCCGAGAGACAAAACGGAGGAGTAGTATTTATCTTTTCGATCAGACAAGCGTTTCCTCGGGCTTCTCGTCCGAGCTTTTCCCGCCCTGCCCGCCTTCGCCCCGGAAATACTGGACGGCGCCTATGGCGACCGTCACGGTCAGTCCCACGATCGAGACAGTGATGTCCGGGTAGACGAGCATTATGCCGCCGGCTATGAGGGCCAATCGTTCCGGGGCGTTTGCCTTGCCGACGAAGTAGCCGATCACACCCGCGCTTATGGCAACCATGCCGAGCAGGGACGTAAGCAGCACCGGCGTGAAGTTGGCTAAGGTAGCGCCCTGCAACACCAGCACCGGCTCGGCGACGAAAACGTACGGGATGATGAACGCCGCGATGGCGAGCTTCACCGAGACCACGCCCGTCGTCATCGGGTTGGCTCCCGCTATGCCCGCTCCCGCATAAGCGGCGAGACACACCGGAGGCGTGATGTCCGCCACGATCCCGAAATAGAAAACGAAGAAGTGAGCGGCGATCAGGGGCACGTCGAACTGCACGAGGATCGGAGCGGCAATCGTCGCCGTGACGACGTAATTGGCCGTCGTCGGGAGTCCCATCCCGAGTATCAGGCAGGCGACCATCGTGAAGAACATGACCAGAAAGAAGTTGCCGAACGCCAGGTCGAGGATGCCCCCGGCGAGCTTGCCGCCGAGTCCGGTCTTCGTGACTATCCCCGCGATGATTCCCGCGCTGGCGCACGCCGCGATGACGGGGAGTGCGGCCCTCGCGCCGTTTTCGAGGAGCTTGCCGAGTTCGTAGGGTGACATCCTCGTCTCGCTGCGTATAAAGCTCACCGCGAAGGCGACCGCGATGCCGTAGAGCGCCGAGTTCTGGGCCGAGCGCCCCGAGAGGAGCAGGTAGATGATCACGATCAAAGGCAGGAGGAGATCGAGCTTGCCGATCAAAGCCCGCAACGATGGAAGCTGGTCGCGGGAGAGACCCAGGATGCCCTGTTTCTTCGCCTCGAAATGAGTCCCGAAAAAGACCCCGGTGAAGTACAGGATCGCCGGGATGACGGCGAGGAGGATGATCTCGCTGTACGGCACCCCGGTGTACTCGGCCATGATAAACGCCGCCGCGCCCATGATCGGGGGCATGATCTGCCCCCCCGTCGAAGACGAGGCCTCCGTCGCCGCCGCGAACGCCGGACGAAACCCCGCCCGCTTCATCATCGGAATCGTGAGAAGCCCGGACGAAACCGTGTTCGCGACCGAACTCCCCGAAACCGTCCCCTGGAGCGCGCTGGAAAGAACAGCCGCCTTCGCCGTCCCGCCCGTGAACTGCCCCGTCGCCGAGAAAGCCAGGTCGTCGAAAAAACGCCCGATGTTCGTCTTTACCAGCAAAACGCCGAAGAACAGGAACAGGAAAATGAACGTCGAGGAGACCTGGATCGGGGTGCCGAATATGGAACTGGTGGTGAAGAAAGTTTCGGTGGCGAGTCTATCCCAGGAAAAGCCGGCGTGGGAAAACACCGGCATGTACGGGCCGAGGAGGCCGTAGAGCAGCGCGCAGACGGCGATGACGACTATGGGCAACCCGACGCAGCGCCGCGTGGCTTCCAGAACCAAAACTATCCCGAGGGCCGCGACCGTGTAGTCCAGCGTCGAGAAGCCGAAGATGACCGATTCGTTGGTGAGGCGTTCGTAGTTGACGACGACGTAGGAGTTCGTCCAGATCGCCAGTCCGGCCAGTATCACGTCGTAGAAAGGCACTCCGGGACGGCTGCTCCATTCCCGCTTCGCGGGGTAGAGGAGATAGACGAGGCCGAGAGCGGCGCCGACGTGGATCGCGCCCTGAATCAGCGAGACGTAGCCGCCGCGTAGCGCGACGTAAAGCTGAAAGACGGTGAGCGCGCTCCCGATAACGAGCACGACCCACTTCCAGATACCAAGGTCTGTCCGGTACGAACTCTCCTGGTCGTACTTGCGAAGCGCCTCCTCCCGGTTGCTCTGGTCGTCCGGGCGGGTCTCGGGCATGCTCTGGCTCATCGCGGCCCCTTTGAATGGAGAACGATCCGAGCTTTCTTATTCCTCCAGTACTCCCTCTTCTTCGAAGTACCGCTCCGCTCCGGGGTGCAGCGGCAGGTCTCCGCGTCCGAGAAGGGCGTCCTCGACGTTGATGAACTCCGACTGAGCCAGCGTGATGCTGTCCGCGTTCTCGAAGACCGTGCTGGTGATCTCATACCCCAGATCCTCGCTGACCTGCGTGGTCGAACCGAAGAGCGTGGCGAACGCCGAGACGGAAGGCACCGGCTCGTCGAGGAACTCGTAGGCGTCGCCGGGAATCTCATACGCCTGGTAGCCGCTGTTCTCCTCGATGTACGCTATCTCCTCCTCGTTGAGCGGAACGAGCCGGACTTCTCCGGTAACGGCGTTCAACTCGGAGATACCCGACGAAGGAACGCCGACGACCTCGATGGAGGCGTCGAGGTTTCCGTCCTGAAGTCTGGTTTGTCCCGTGCTGAAGTCCTCCTCGAACGCCTGGTAGTCGCCTTCTTCGAGACCGGCGGCCGCGAGGACGAGCTCGGAGGCGGCTCTGGTCGCGCCGCCCGGAGGTCCGATGGCGATCCGCTTGCCTTCGAGGTCTTCCACGGTCTCGATGCCCGCGGACTCCAGGGTGATTATGCTGATGGCTTCGGGATAAAGTTGTCCCATCCAGCCGGCGTTTTCGACCGCCGCGCCCTCGAACTCGCCCTCGCCGGCCACGGCGTCCTGAGCCGTGTTGTTCTGGGCGATGCCGAGCTGGAGGTCGCCGTTGGCGATAGCCACCAGATTGTCCACGGAAGCGCCGGTCTCGACCGAACTGACGTTGAAGCCCTCGACGTCTATGTTGTCCGTGAGGATGGTCGCCATCTCCTGCCCGAGCGGGAAGTAGACGCCGCCCACGCTCCCGGTCCCGAGCTGGAGGTCGGTTATGAATTCTTCCTCGCCTCCTCCGTTTCCGCCACCATCTCCGCCGCCATCGCCGGAGCCCTGTGGCGCGCCGCAGGCGACGCCGAGCGCGACGAGAGCGGCCAACATCAACGTCAACAACGATTTCTTCGTCAAGATTCTCCTCTCGGTTCCGGCAGGGCTTCCCCGGCGATGCCGACGGTGATATTTCCAGCTTTTTCGGTGGGAGACACCCTATCCCTCGTTTGAAACATTCTAGCCCGGATGCTTTATTACGGTCAACCGGGCGTTGTAGAATCACCGGGTCGGCGGGTTGACGGAGGAAGTTTTGGAAAGTCTCTTCGATGCATCGGACGGCGGGGAAAATCGGGAAGAGCGGCTCGCGGAGCTTGCCAGACAGGTCGCGGTCTGCACCAGGTGCGACCTCTCGCTCAACAGAACAAACACCGTTTTCGGGAGCGGCGACCCGACCTCGCCCCTGATGCTCATCGGGGAGGGGCCGGGCGAGAACGAGGACGCTACGGGGCTGCCGTTCGTCGGGAGGGCTGGAAAGCTCCTCGACGACATCCTGGCGGCGGTGGATTTGAGCCGTGATCAGGTCTATCTCACGAACGTCGTGAAGTGCCGCGCCGCCAACGAGGAGGGCGGCAGGCTCAAAAACCGCCCCCCGAAGACCGCCGAAGCCAATGCTTGCAATCCATATTTACAGGGACAGCTCGAAGCCATAAAGCCGGAGGTCATACTCTGTCTCGGGGGTCCGGCGGCGAAGACGATCATCGACAAGAACTTCCGCATCACCAAAGACCGCGGACAGTGGCACGAGGTCCACGGCGCGAAGACGATGGCGACCTTCCACCCGGCTTACGTATTGCGACAGCACGGAGAGGACCTTCAGCAGACGAAACGGCTCGTGTGGAAGGACATCCAGGCGGTTTACGCGGAGTATCAGAAGGCGATGGAGAAGCGGGGTTGAGGCGGTTCGAGGTTCGAAACGGGGCCGCCGTAAAGAATTTCATATTGAGATCTGGACATGCCTGTTATCATGCTAGACATATACAAACAGGGAGCATTTAAGAACCAGTAGTTGAAGTCGTCGAGAAGGGCTCGTAAAACGTGGTCAGCACAGTTTCGGATAGCCGCCTGATGGACAGCACCGACAAAGATATTTTGAACCTGATCCAACGCGGTTTTCCGCTGGAGAGGGAGCCTTTCACGGCGTTGGGACGCGATTTGGGCATAACGGGCAACGAGGTCATCCGCCGCATCGAGGCGCTCAAAAAGGGGAAGATGATCCGCCAGATATCGGCGATCTTCGACACCCGCGTCCTGGGCTACGAATCGAGCCTCGTCGCCGCCAAAATACCGCCCGAGAAACTGAACGCGGGCGCGAAGGCCGTAAACTCCCACCCCGGCGTCTCCCACAACTACGAGCGCGACAACGACCTGAACCTCTGGTACACGGTGGCGGTACCGCCGGATTCGCGTCTCGGTCTGGAAGGGACCGTGGACGTGCTGCACCACATAAGCCACGCGGAAAAGACGAGAATTCTTCCCACCTTAAAACTTTTCAAGATCGGGGTCACCCTCGACATGAACAAGGGCGCGACGGCGGTGAAGGAGGCTCCGGCCTACGGCGAGAACGACCGGGCGGGCGCCGACCGCAACGTCTCCGAAAACGATAAGGCGGCGATCCGGATCTTGCAGGAGGACATACCTTTGACTCCTCGTCCGTTCGACTTATGGGGACGCGATATCGGGATGAGCCACGACGAGCTCCTAGCCCGCGCCGAAGACCTCCAGCGGCGTAAGATCATGCGCCGCTTCTCCGCCGTTCTCTATCACCGCAAAGCGGGTTTCCGGGCGAATGCGATGGGCGTGTGGAAGGTTCCGCCGGAGCGCGCCGAGGAGGTCGGGAACATGTTCGCGCAGTATCAGGCGGTCTCGCATTGCTACGAGCGTCCGACCTACGAAGACTGGCCCTACGCGCTCTTCTCGATGGTCCACGGCCGCTCGGTCGCCGAATGCGAGGCCGTCCTCGACGCGATGGCCGCCGAAAGCGGCCTCACAGAGCGCGAGTCCCTCTACTCGACCCGCGAATACAAGAAGACGCGCGTCCGATACTTCACCCCCGAGATGGAGGCGTGGGAGCGGCTCTACGCGGGCGTCCTTCGGTAGGAACCGGGTACGATGCCCCACGAGTCATATCCATCAACAACGTAGAGACGTAG
>JBOHBL010000672.1:0-1952 GCA_050698295.1 Rubrobacteraceae bacterium
GTCTATGGAGTCGGCGGGGACGTCCGCGTGTTCGAGGGCGCGCTTCGAGGCTTCGACGGAGAGGGTGACGCAGTCTTCGTTTTCGGCGACGAAGCGGCGTTCGAGGATGCCGGTGCGGGTCGATATCCAATCGTCGGTCGTGTCGAGGACGGATTCGAGGTCCTTGTTCGTCACCACGCGGCCGCCGAGGGCGCGTCCGACGCCGATTATCTTTCCGGCGGCGTTCAAGTCCCGCTCGCTGACGGTCGGTCTCCCGAAAGAGCCTGTTCAAGATCGCCGGCCAGACCTTTTCCGGCGCGGGAGATGCCGAGGAGGGCGTTCTCGGTGCCGCGAGCGCGGGAGTTGCCGTGACCGATCACGACCGATCCGTTAACGCCGAGCAGGAAGGAACCCCCGTAGTTCTCGGGGTCTACCTGATCACGCACAGAAACCAGCCTCGTTCGCAGTATCCCGGCAGCCATTTTGTCCAAAACCCCTCCCCCCTTCACCGCGTCCCGGACCATCGAAAGGCACTCGCGCGCGACGCCTTCGGCGGTCTTCAAGACGACGTTGCCGGTAAAACCGTCGGTGACGAGAACGTCCGTCACGCCGCCCCCGAGGGCGTGTCCCTCGACGTTGCCGACGAAGTTCACGGTGTCCGACTCGCTCATGAGGCGGTGCGCCTCCTTTGTCAGCTCGGTCCCCTTGCCGGGCTCTTCCCCGATGTTGAGGAGGCCGACCCGCGCTTTCCCGTCCAAATCGAAATACGCTTTGGCGAACACGCCGCCAAGAATAGCGAAATTCAGGAGGTCTTGCGGACGGCAGGCGACCGTCGCGCCGACGTCGAGCAAAAGCAGGGGGTTCGGAAGCGGGATGACGGTCGCGATGGCCGGCCTGCGGCAGCTCTTCAGCCGCCCGACGCCGAGCAGAGCTGCGGCGACCGTGGCCCCGGTATTGCCGGCGGAGAAGAGAGCGTCGGCCTCGCCTTCTCGAATCATCTTCGCCGCGACGGCGACGCTGGCGTCCGGCCTGGAGTGGAGCGCCTGCGCGGGCTCCTCCTCCATCCCGACGGCGTCGCCGGAGTCAAAGACCGAGACGTTCAGAGCATTCGAAGCGAGCAATGGCTCGATCAGTCCTCGCTTCCCGACGAGAAAGACTTCGTCCTCGGGCAAACGCTTCGCGGCGGCGACGGCTCCGGCGACGATCTCAGCCGGCGCGTTGTCGCCTCCGAGAGCGTCGATTGCTATTCGCAAGGGGAGTAGGGAGTAGGGAGTGGGGAGTAGTCCACGAACGATACGCCGTCGTGGCCGAAGAGCCTCCCACCATGAGGAAGAGGCGTTTCGTTCGCTCGGAGCGCGGAGGCACGCAAGCCGGGTATTTCGTTACTCCCCACTCCCTACCTCCCCGTTCCCGTAGGGAACTACTCCACTTCCTCGACTACGACCGCGGTGCGTCCCTTGTAGAAACCGCACTCCGGACAGACCCGATGCGGCATCTTCATCGAGAAGCACCTCGGGCACTCGACGAGGTTCGGGCCTTTTATGGCGTGGTGCGCCCGGCGCCGGTCGCGACGCGCTTGAGAAGTCTTTTTCTTCGGTACTGCCATGTTCTACCTCCTGTCGGTTCTCAAAAGCCGGAAGCGAAGAGCCCGTCGAGGCCCTTCCAGCGGGAGTCTATCTCATCGTCGTCTTCGGTGGGCAGCGCGGGCTCGGTGCCGGGCGCGAAGACCTGCATCGGAACCTCGGTCGGAAGAGCCTTTTCGACGTAGCGTTTCGGGTCGAACTCCCAGTCGCGCACGGCGAGTTCCTCGTCGTTCGGACCGGAGAGGAACTCCGAGTCGCCGAACCCCAGCCCAAGCTCGACGTCTTCGAGGGTCCGGTCGCAGGTCGTCTTCACGGTCACGCGGGCTTCGATGTCGAGGTGGAGTCCCTCGGCGAGCTTCGTCACCGAGACGTCGGTTTCGGCGTTTTGCA
>JBOHBL010000673.1:0-15938 GCA_050698295.1 Rubrobacteraceae bacterium
TCAGGCACGGGACCGGCGGTGATGCTCTGGCTGGCCCCGGCGATGGGCCTCGGGAGAAAACGCTCCAACGTACCCACCACGGTGAGGTCACTCTTCGCGGGCAAACCCTCCTCCTTCATTCGCTTTCCGGCCTCCGGAGGTACATAGACGCGGGTTATGACGAAGGGGGCTCCCTCGTACAACCGGCGTATGAGCAGGGTGGCGACCTCCTCGGTGGGCAACTCCAGGCGGGCGGCGGCCTCCGCGTCCGCCACGATCTCCACAGGCTCCACCACCTCCATCTCGGTGCCCGGCCACGACATCAACTCCTCGATGGTGCCGATGGAGCGCAAATATTTTCCCCGCCTCGAAAGCCCGGTGACGAACGTCCCCCTTCCCGGTACCCGGTGGACGAGCCCCTCGGCCACGAGGTCGTGGAAAGCCTGCCTGACCGTGTGGCGGCTCACGCCGTGCTGCCGGCACAACTCCGCCTCCGTCGGCAACCGCTCGCCCTCTACCATGCGGCCCTCCTCTATCATGGAGCGCAGGTCGTCGGAGAGCCTCTGGTAAGCGCGTATCTTCTCCCTTCGCTGTCTCTTAATATATCGGCGAACCGGTGGAGAACGACTTTGAAGATCACAAGATGAATTCTAACAGACCCGTTCTACGAACCTCGTACATAGACTCCGCGCTCATCCTCGTCAAAGCAACGGATTTAAACGAGAATTTACGCGGCCACCTTGACATGTGAATTGTACGGACATATTATCGAAGGGGGCGAATCGGGAAGGAGGGCGATGGCTGAACCGTGAGTCTCCTGGCAGAAGGCAAGGTGGAAAAGTCGTGCACGAAAGGAGGAGGTCATGGCTGAGTTCGACTCTCAGTGGATGAATGCCTGGCAGGATGACGTCAACAGCGACGCTGTTTTGCCTTTGATCGGCAGGTACTTCACGACGGATTTCCTGATCGGCTTCGACGATACGGAGTACCTGGTGTCGGTGCGGGAGGGGCGCATCGAGCGCATCACGAATCACCTGAGCATCGAGACGCCGTGGAGCTTCGCGTTGCGAGCGCCGCGCGAGTCGTGGGAGAAATTCACCCAGAAGATACCGCCGCCGATGTACAACGACATCTGGGCGATGGCGCACCCGCTTCACGGGAAGTTGCAAATGGACGGCGACGTAAAGGTCATGTGGCAGAACATCCGCGCCTTGACGTGGATGCTCGCCCGGATGCGGGAGATCCCCGACCACGCGATCGTCGAAGAGCGGGCCACGAGGGTTTGAGGAAGGGAGGATAAGTGAGCGCAAATCACGAGCCGATAGTCGGCAAGTACGTCTACGTTCCTTACGGCGGCTACGAGTACCGGGTGTTCTACGAGGAGGCCGGAGAAGGCATCCCGCTCGTCTGCCTGCACACGGCGGGCACGGACACCCGCGAGTACCGCCATCAGCTCTGCGACCCGGAGATCAACTCCGACTTCCGCGTCATCGCCTTCGACCTGCCCCGCCACGGCAAGTCCATACCGCCGACGGGCTTCGAGAGAGACGAGTATCGCCTGACGGCCAAGTTCTACTCCGAGTTCACGATGGCGTTCTGCGAGGCTCTCGAACTCGAAGACCCCGTTATCATGGGCTGTTCGATGGGCGGCAACATCTGCCTGCACCTCGCGCTGAACTTCGAGGAGAAGATACGGGCGCTCAACGCCATCGAGGCGTGCGACCACTCTCCGGGCTGGTACATTTCGTGGCTGGAGCATCCGCACGTCCACGGCGGCGAAGCCTGCGCCACCTCCGTCTTCGGCCTCATGGCGCCCCAGAGTCCCGAAGACTATCGCTGGGAGACGTGGTGGTACTACAGCCAGGGCGGGCCGGGGATATTCAAGGGCGACCTGCATTTCTACAGCGTGGACCACGACTTCCGGGAGTTGAACGACAGAATCACGGGCAACGTGCCCATCTACTTCATGACCGGCGTCTACGACTTCGCCTGCACGCCGGAGATGACCGAAGCTACGGCCGAGAAAGTCAAGGGCTCCGAGTGCATCATCATGGAGGAGATCGGCCACTTCCCCACGAGCGAGAACCCGGAAGTCTTCAAGAAGTACCTGATGCCGGTTCTGGACAAGATCACAGCCTCCGACCGCAAACCCGCCAAAGCGGGCGCGAAGCAGGGTTAGGCAAAGACCGGCGCGACGAGGGCGGCGTTTACCGAGCCGCCCTCGTCATGGGGTGTCGGTTAATCCCCATGATAAAATCCTCCCATGACCGAGACGCCGAAGAAAGTTCAGAAAACAGACGACGAGTGGTGGGAGCAGCTCACCCCCGAACAATACCGGGTGACCCGCAAAAAGGGCACCGAGCGCGCCTTCACGGGCGAACACTGGAACACCAAAGACGCCGGGAATTACCGCTGCATCTGCTGCGACACCCCGCTGTTCTCCTCGGAAACCAAATACGACTCCGGCACCGGCTGGCCGAGCTTCTTCGAGCCGATGAGCGAAGAGAACGTCGCCTACGAGAGCGACCGGAGCCTTTTCATGCGCCGCGCGGAGGTGCTGTGCGCCGTCTGCGACGCCCACCTCGGGCACGTCTTCGACGACGGTCCCGACCCGACCGGAAAGCGCTACTGCCTCAACTCCGCCGCGCTCCGCTTCGACCCGAAGTCAGGGTAAATAGAAAGACGCCGTTCTGGTCCGCGCGAGGCGGGCTCTCAGCCGTCGCCGTGTATAATTTCCGGCCATGCTGGGAAACGTTCGTTTAACTTTGCGCGAGCTACCGGGGCGGGACGGCTGGTTTTACCTGCTCGTCCTCCTCGCGCCGTTGTTCGCATACACGACCGCCTTCAGGGTCGCGGGCATCCTGGTGGAGGACGAAGCCGCCGACTTCTGGATGGTTTTCGGCCTTCTGCATTCGGACCTGATGTTCGGGTTGGGATGCGCCTTGTTCTGGATCGGGGCGTTCGCCGTCTTCCGGCGGGGTGTTCCCCGGATACTCGCCGCCGCGGTTTTGCACGTCACGGCAGCTTTGATCGTCATCGTCTCCACCTGCGCTTACGGGTATCTGGAGACCACCGGGACCACCCTCGACTACAGCGTCGTTTCTTACTACCTCGCCACCCCCGAAGAGGCGACCGGCGCGGTGGCGAGCGAGTCTTCGGCCGGGATCTGGCTGATCCTCTCCGGCGCCGTGTCGTATGCCGTCTTCGGCCCGATACTCTTGCTTGTCGCGTGGACGCGAGTCCGAAGCGGAAATCCGGGCGAGGAAGACGAACCCGTCCGTGAAGAGGTTTCCGAGCGCGGCATGACGAGGGCCAGGTTCATCACCGCCGGGATCGGAGCGGGGGCTGGGATCCTGCTCTTCAGGGAGTCGCTGTTTCCGCCGTCGGCGGCGGGGCAGGGGAGGTTCGTCTCGCGCTCTCCGGTCTCCAATCTGGTGGCGACCAGGATCGAAGAGGGCGAGATGGAGGAGGCGGCGGGCCGCGTGGAGGAGGTCGTGGACCTCTCGCAACTGAGGTTCGAGAGCACGCCCCGGACCCGGAAACGGCACATCGCCTTCATCCACCTCGAATCCACCCGCGAACGCTCGACGACCCCCTACAACAAAGACCTCGGGACGATGCCATACCTCGCCGAACTGTCGAAAAACAGCCTCCTCGTCGAGCGGGCGTACACGACAACCCCCCACACCTCGAAGGCCATGACTTCGCTGAACGCCGGCCTGTATCCGCACCCGGACACGGACATCATCGAATCGCAACCCGGCGGCGTCCCGGCCCGATCGCTTCCGATGCTGCTCGCCGAACACGGCTACCGGAGCGCGTGGTTCCAGTCGGCGACGGAGACCTTCGAGGACCGAAGGCAGCACGTGGCGAACTTCGGCTACGATCACTTCGCGGCCTTCGAGCAGATGCCCACGGAGGGGTTCGAGATGTCCAACTACCTCGGCTACGAGGACGACATCATGCTCGGCCCGAGTCGCGAGTGGCTCGAAGAGAACGCCGGCTCCCCGACGTTCGTGATGTACCTCGGGGTGACGCCGCACCACGAGTACCGTCTGATCGGACGCTACGGCACGAAGAATTTCGCCAACGGCTCCGACGAAGAGATGTTCGACCGCTACCTCAACAACGTCTACTACGACGACTTCTGGACGAAGAACATCATCGAGCAGTACAGGGAACTGGGACTTTACGAAGACACCATCTTCATCATCTACGGCGACCACGGCGAGGCGTTCGGGGAACACGGCGTCAAGGGCCACGACGGAGTTCCTTACGAAGAAGGACTGCGTGTCCCGTTCGTCGTCCACGACCCGCAAAACTTCGACGGAGGAGCGGTACTCAGAGAACCCATCCAGCTCACGGACATCCCCCCGACTATCGCCGACATGCTTGGTTTCGAGGTGCGGGGCGGGAACTATCCCGGAGATTCCTTCATCCGTCCGATGAGCGGGGATCGGGTGCTGCGCTTTTCCTGCCGTCCGGACCTGGTGAGCATGGCACGCATCGAAGGTCACGAGAAATACATCTACCACTACGGCAAACAACCCGAGGAATACTACGACCTCAGCCGGGACCCCACCGAGCAGAACAACCTCGCGGGAAGGGCCGGAAGCAGGAAGCTGACGCAACTCCGCGAGGACCTCCTCGAATGGCATGCCAAAAGTGCCGCCGCCTACGACAGGAGCGCGGACAAGACGGCCTGACACCCAATCCGGTCGAGCAGTCGAGGGCGAAAAACTCCACTCTTGCATCTTCTCTCCGTTTATCCGTCGGTGTGGCGGGGTACAGACACGTCGCCCGCACCTGTGAGCGGGCTGTTCGTTGGAGAGCGTTTAGGACAGGAGGAAGATGTTTCTACGCATTGACAAGTTGCAGATCGAATTGCCGAGGCCCCAGAGCGCGGATCCCGACTCGGCGGCGGCTGTCCAGGACCTCATGGGCGGGAAGTTCGGCGAGATGTCCACGCTCATGAACTACACGTACCAGTCGTTCAACTTCCGGGGCAAGAGCAAGATCCGGCCCTACTACGACCTCGTGGCGAACATCGCCGCCGAGGAGATGGGCCACATCGAGCTGGTGGCTAATACCGTCAACCTCCTCCTCGATAAAACCGTCGAAAGTTCGGACGGCGCGGGACCGAACCCGCTTGGGATGGGGCTTGGCGGAGCGTATCCCGACCACTTCATAAACACCGGCCTCGGCACGATGAACGCCGGAGCGGGCGGCGGCAAGTGGACCGGGGACTACGTCTTCTCCACCGGGAACCTCAAGCTCGACCTGCTGCACAACTTCTTCCTGGAGTCGGGGGCTCGGATGGGCAAGATCCGGGTTTACGAGATGACCTCCAACGAGACGGCTCGCGAGATGATCGGCTACCTCATCTGCCGCGGCGGCGTCCACCAGGAAGCCTACGCCAAAGCTCTCGGCGACATCTCGGGCGTGGACGTGACGAAGCTCCTTCCTATCCCGGACATCCAGAGCAAAAACTTCCCGCACGCCAGGAAGTTCATGGACAAGGGATACCATCGCTTCCTCTACAAATTCAGCCCGAACGACTACAACGAGCTTGGCAAGATCTGGAACGGTCAGCAAGTTGACACAGGCGAAGATCGCGAAGTCGTCAACGACATCCCCGAAGGCGGCCCCGTCCCCGACCTCACCGAAGTCCCCGAGATGTTCGCCCCGAACATCGATGCGAACGATGTCGAGGAACTCGGCAAGAGGTTCCTCAAGGGCTAGAACGGGACGAATCAGGTTCGCCTGAACAAACGGCGCGGCGGAGATACCGTCGCGCCGTTCCGCATCGACACGAGGAGGAGCAAGCCGTGATCCTCGACCCCGAAACCCTCGGCCCGCGCGACACTTATAAATTCCTGATCGGCTCGGTCGTGCCGCGCCCGATAGCCTGGACTTCGACCGTGAGCGGGGATGGAACCCACAACCTCGCCCCGTTCAGTTTCTACACCGTCGCCTCGCGAGAGCCCCCGACGCTCGCGGTGAGCATCGGGCCGAGGACCGACGATCAGGCACCGCAAAAGGACACCCTCAAAAACATCCGGGACACGGCGGAATTCGTCGTGAACGTAGTCTCGATGCCGCTCGCGAACTCGATGCGCGAGTCGTCTTTGAACCACGCTCCCGACGCCGACGAGTTCACGGTGGCGAACCTCACGCCCGCGGAGTGTGAGGTCGTCAAAGCGCCGAGGGTCGAGGAAGCCCTCATAAGCTCCGAGTGCGCGCTCGATCGGATACTCCCCGTCGGTGGCGACCATCTCGTCCTCGGGAGGGTGATCCGGTTCCACATCCGCGACGACATCTACAAAAACGGCCGCGTGGACCTCGAAGCCCTCGACCCGCTCGGGCGTCTCGCCGGAAACTACACCAAACTCGGCGGCATCTTCGATTTACCGATGGATTAAGTGCCTCCAAGCTGGATCCGAGAGAAGATGTCCTGGGGGTGCGGGCTGGAAGTCCGCGCCCCCAGAAAAGCGTCGATCCGCGCCCGCCAAACTCGGTTTGGAGATGCTTAAGCATAGCCTCTCGCGTCGTCGGGTAAGTGGAGTGTCGGAAGACCGAAATTGGGAGGCGAAAAATGCCCGAGGACAAGACCGTAAAGAAAGTAAGCTCCGCGACCTCGCCGAAGGGCGGGATGGGCCAGAAATACCTCGCCGACGGCAAGTCCGTCTCGATGAGGTTGTGGGAAAAACAGGAGCCGGGCGACAAAAAGCCCGAAGCCTCTCGCGACTACGAGACGGTGGGCTACGTCATCGAGGGCAAAGCCGAACTGCATCTGGAAGGACAGACGGTTCTGCTCGAACCCGGCGACTCATGGCTCGTTCCAAAAGGAGCGTCGCATACGTACAAAATCCTCGACGAGTTCACCGCCGTCGAAGCCACGAGTCCGCCCGCCGAAGTCCACGGCCGCGATGAAAGCTAATCAGCCTCTCAGCATTTCAGCCGGTCAGCAAAAAGCAGGATAGCTGACTCGCTGACCGGCTTTCACGCTGCGAACTGAGCTTCATATAGCCGACGATAAGCCGACGGGCGAGACAGCAACTCGTCGTGCGAGCCTTGCTCTACTATGCGTCCGTTCGAGAGGACCAGGATGCGGTCGGCGCGCCGGATGGTCGAGAGGCGGTGCGCGATCACTATCGAAGTCCTCCCTTCGAGGAGTTTTTCGAGAGCTTTTTCTATCCTCGCTTCCGTCGCGAGGTCCACGCTGCTCGTCGCTTCGTCGAGGATGAGGATGGATGGCTCGGCGAGCAGCGCGCGGGCGAAGGAGACCAGCTGCCTTTCCCCGACCGAAAGGCCGCCGCCTCGCTCTCCGACCCGCGTTTCGTAACCGTTCGGGAAGCGTCGGATAAAGTCGTCAGCTCCGACGGCTCGCGCCGCCGCTTCGATCTCTTCCCTCGTCGCTTCCGGGCGACCATAGCGGATGTTTTCTTCTATCGTCCCGGTGAACAAAAAGGTGTCCTGCAACACGACGCCCATGTGCCGCCTGAGCGAGGAGCCGCGGACATTCTTCAAATCTTCTCCGTCCACGCGAACTTCACCGTCCGTCGGGTCGTAGAAGCGCGAGAGAAGCTTGACGATGGTGGATTTGCCCGCGCCCGTTTCGCCGACGATGGCGAGGGTCTCGCCGGGCCGGATGCGGAAGTCCACGTCAGAGAGGATGCCGTCCCCGCCCGAATACCCGAAGCTCACCCCGTCGAACTCGACGTCGCCGGAGAGGCGTTCGAGGGACTTGGCGTTCAGAGCATCAGTCCGGTCCGGCTCTGTGTCGAGAACGGAGAAGACCTTTTCGAGCGAGGCGATGACGCTTTGGAGGTCAGAATAGAGTTGACTCAACTGCTGGATCGGCTGGAAGGCCATGTTGATCAGGCCGACGAAAACCACCATCGTGCCTATGGTCGTCTGTCCCTGGGTCACGAGGTAGCCGCCGTAGAGGAGGACGATGGCAAGGCCGATGGCCGCCAGAAACTCGACGCCGGGGAAGTAGATCGCGCTCAACGTCGTCGTTCTTTGGTTGGCCTTTCTGTACGTCATGTTCCGTCCGTCGAAGCCGCGCAAAGCGTGGCTTTCTCTCGTGAACGCCTGCACGACGCGCATCCCGGAGACGTTCTCCTGCAAGTACGCGGCGATCTCCGCTATCGCCGCCCGCGCTCGCCGGAACGCCCGCACGCTCTTTTTCCGGTACACCGCCGTCGCGACCGTCATGACGGGGATGACCGACATCGTGGCGAGCGCCAGACGCCAGTCGAGGATGAACATGGCGAGGACGACTCCCATGAGTGTCAAACCGTTTCGCACCAGGTTCTGGACGCCGTCGTTCATGAGATTGTTGAGGTTCTCGATATCGTTCGTCAGCCGGGAGATGATCCAACCCGCTTTTTGCTCCGAGTAATACTGGAGGGATAGAGATTGAAGGTGGGCGAAGAGGTAATTTCGTAGATCGAGGATGACCCTTTGCCCGACCCAGCCGGTCCCGAAGGTCTCGACGTACGAGAGTGCCCACGCCATGAGGTGGACGACAGCGTAAAGCCCGACGGCGAGGTAGACCACGTTCAGGTTTCCGGGCGTGAGCCCCTCGTCTATGGCGTAGCCGATGATGAACGTCTCCCCGACCATCAGCGCGGTGAGCGTCGTCGTCACAAACGCGAGGGCGAAAAGCCTGCGCCTGTACGGACCCGCGAACGAGAGGAGCCGCAACATCGGGGAACGCATCAGGTAACTTTTCACGCCGATTCCCTCTTTTCCGCGCCGTACATCCGGGCGTAGAGACCGTCCGCTCGACTCAGTTCGTCGTGCGTCCCGAACTCCGCTATGCGGCCCTCATCGAGGACGGCTATGCGGTCGGCGAGCAGTATCGTCGAGAGGCGGTGCGCCACGATGAACGTCGTCCGGTGCGAAGCGTGGCTCAACGTCTCCTTGAGCGCGGCCTGAATTTGTTTTTCGGTCTCGGCGTCCACGCTGCTCGTCGCGTCGTCGAGGAGGAGTATCCTGGGGTCTTTGACGAGGGCGCGGGCGATGGCGATCCTCTGCTTTTGCCCGCCCGACAGGGTTATTCCCCACTCGCCGACCATTGTGTCGTAGCCCTCTGGAAAGTTCTCTATTTGAGCGTGGACGCCGGAGATCTTCGCCGCCCGCTCCACCTCCTCATCCGTGGCGTCGGGTTTGCCGAAGGCTATGTTGTCCCGCACCTTCTCCGAGAACAAGAAGGTCTCCTGCGGCACGACCCCGACGTTCCGGCGAAGCTCCGCCGGGTCCAGCTCCTTCGTGTCGATGCCTCCGACCTTCACCGAACCCTTCGTCGGGTCGTAGAAGCGCGGGATGAGCGAAAGCAGGCTCGACTTCCCGCTGCCCGTCGCCCCGACTATGGCGACGGTCTCTCCCGGCTCGACGACGAGGTTCGCGTTTTCGAGGACTTCCTCGTCCCCGTAGCCGAAGGAGACGTTCTCGAACTCGACGCCGAGGGAAGAATCGTTTGGCAGATTCTTTGGATCCTCTGGCTTTTTCACCTCCGGGTCTTCGTCGAGGATCTCGAAAATCCTCTCTCCGGCGGCGAGGGCTCTCTGGCCCTGATCCACGACGATCCCGAAACCCTGCATCGGCCAGACGAGCTGCATGAGATATAGTTGGAAAGCCACGAAGTCCCCGAGACTCAAAGTACCGGCGATGACCGCTCTTCCTCCGAAGAGGACCAAAAGCGCCACGGAGACGGCGGGCAAAAAGCTCATGCCGGGGATATAGAAAGCCCGGAGTCCCCTCGCGGCCAGCGTTTCGTTCATCACGCCCTCGGCGCGGCCTCCGAAGCGGTACATCTCGAACGGTTCACGGGCGAAGCTCTTGACGACCCGGATGCCCGAGACGTTCTCCTGAACGCTCGTCGTCACGTCGGCGAGCTTTCCCTGCACCCGCTTGAAGATGGGGTGAACCCGGCTCGCGAAGCGCCACGCCGCGAGCGCGAGGACCGGCATCGGGGAGAGTACTATCGCCGCGAGCGCCGGGTTTTTGACGAAAAGGATGACCGAAACCACGACCAGCGTGAGCAGGCTGATGAACATCTGGAACATCCCCCATCCCGTGAAGAACCGGATGACGCGCAGGTCGTTCGTGGCTCTCGATACGAGTTCCCCGGTCGAGGACCTGTCGTAGAAAGAGTGGGAGAGGTCCAGTTCGCGCCGGAAAAAGGCGCGGCGCATCCGGTACTCGATGACGTGACTCAGATTGTTCGTCGTGAACCTTCTCAGGCCGGAGAAGAGGTACCGGAGCGCGGCGACCCCGAGGAGGCTCGCCGTGAGCCAGAGCAGCGTCGGGTCGAAGCCGAAATCCCCTTGCAGCCTCCGCACCCGATCCACGCCGCTGCCGACGATCTCCGGGATGGCGAGCGTGGCTCCCGTGTAGCCCGCCGCGCAGACGAGACCCGTGACCAGCAGCGCCCATCTGCCGCTCGCGAAAGACATGATTCTCAAAAACGTCCTCAAAACTCACACGCTTTCTTCCTCGAATAAATGACCGCCGGACGAAAGCCGGCGGAAACCATGCACACAGACTTTACACCCGCGAGCCGCGGGAACAAGCCGCAAACGCCGTCCCGTTCACAACCGCCGGACGGTCCCTCGCAAGCGTGAATATAAGCCGCTCTGGCGCTGGAGGAAACGCTCTATCGGACGGATGTTTTCCTGTACGGAAGGACGGGCTCGCTTCGCTCGTTTAGGGAGTAGTTTCGTCTTTTCCCTACTCCCCACTCCCTATCTCCCTACTCCCTGTATTCCTCACCCAATGCGCGTTCACCTTTGGCGGCGTCTTCAGGGTCTGCATGACCACGCAGTATTGCTCGGTCTTCTCGCGGAGGGCTTCCATTTGCTCTTCGGTCGCCTCCGGCGCGTCGATTTTGAGGGTCAACCTTATCTCCTCGAAGCCGACGGGAGCTTCTTTCGAGATGCCCAGAGTGCCGGCGAGGTCGAGGTCGGCCTCGGCCTTCGCTTCGATCTTGTTCGTCGGGACGTTCATGGCGGTGGCGACCATCTGGCACGTTATTTGCGCGCACGCCGCCAGTGCTCCGAGCAGCAGATCCCCCGAACACGCCGCCGTCCCCATCCCGCCGACCCCGGAGTGGGCTTCAGCATCATACACCGCTCTCCCGATGTCCACCGAACAGGAGATGGGCGCGTCTGTTTCGCTGCCGGTCGCCGTGAGCGTTATCTTCGAGGAGTCGGGTTCGTTCTTGTACTTTTCTTTTAGCGGTTTTTGTATCTCGCGGAGGTTCATACTTATCCTTTCCTAGTTTTTCTCTCCCTCTTCACACTATACATTGGAGTAGGGTTCGGGGATGGCGGGTATTTAACGCTCGTTCGTTGTTCTTCGAGAGAGCGAGATCATGGATGGACATACTGCGAATAATCCTTGCGATAATCCTCCCACCGGTCGGGGTGTTCTTGCAGGTCGGGTTCGGGTTTCACTTCTTCCTCAACATCCTGCTCACGATCCTGGGCTACATCCCCGGCATCATCCACGCCGTGTGGGTCATTTTGAAGTATTGACCCGGCTCTACTCCGCGACTCGAAGCACGATCTTGCCTCGCCCATGACCCGAGTCGAGGCGTTCGTGGGCCTTTGCGATTTCCCCGAGTTCGAGGACTTCGTCCACGAGCGGCTTCACCTTTCCCTGCTCGATGAGGCGCGTCAACTCGTCGAGCCTCTTTCGCTCCCGCGTGAGAAACGTGCCGTACAGCGTCTGGTTTTTGAGGTAGAGCTGGGTGAAGTCCCCCGACGGGCCGAGGATCGTCGCGACCCTTCCGAAGGGCCGAATGTACTGGGCGCTTTTCTCCACGATGTCGCCGCCCGCGGTGTCGAAAACGGCGTCCGCGCCCCCGCCGTTCGTGTGGGCGAGCGCGACCTCGGAGATGTCCTCGCTCTTGTAGTCCACCGCGACGTCCGCTCCGAGGGATTTCAGAGTATTCTGGTTGTCGGGACCGGCGGTCGCGATGACGAACGCGCCGGCGGCTCTGGCGATCTGGACGGCGAACGAGCCGACGCCCCCGGCTCCGCCGTGGATCACCACGACCTCTCCGGGCAAAACCCCGAGCCGTCGGACTATAGCTTCGTACGCCGTGCCGCCCGCCAGAGGAACCGCCGCAGCCTCCTCGTGGGAGAGCGAGGGCGGTTTGTTCGCGACGATGGAAGAAGGAGCGGACACGTACTCGGCGTGGCCGCCGTTCGATCCGGGTCCGAACAGCTCCAGCGTGGCGTAGACCTCGTCGCCGGGCTCGAAGTCCGCGACGCCGAGGCCGACTTCCTCGACCACTCCCGACACGTCGGAGCCGAGGATCACGGGCGGTTCGACGGCGGGGATGTCGCCGTTGCGGATCTTCGCGTCGACCGGGTTCGCGCCGGAGGCCATGACTCTTATGAGGATCCCTCCGGCTTTGGCTTCCGGCTTCTCGACGTCCCGCTCCTCGAAAAGACTCGGCGGGCCGAATTCGGGCGTGACCATCGCTCGCATGAAATGCTCCCTCCGAATAGGTAGACAACCTCGAAGGTATTCCCGACTCCCGGCGACGGCAAACGGGTAGAATGCCGTGGAAAGAGAATCGCTGTGAGGAGGCGTTTATGAGCGAAAAGCAGACGGAGGGGGCGGCGCGGCTCACCGAGGCGTTCGGGGAGTCGTACCGGCAGGTCGTAAAGAGCGCGATGGACACCCAGCAGCGAAACGTCCAGCTCGCGCAGGGCTGGGTCGAGGGTCTGACCGGCGTCCTCGAGAGCCAGGCCGAGACGAACAGGGCCCTGACGCGGGCGATGGAGGCGTACACCACGGTCGTCGAGGAGGCGGTCAGGAGCCAGGAAAGGACGAGCCGCGCCCTCGCCGAGAGCCTCGACGCCTACAGGGAAGTCCTCGAAAAATCCACGGCGTTGCAGGAGAGGAACACGAAGCTCGTGGAAGGATTCTTCGGGGACGTGACGGGCGAGCTTCGAGGCCAGATGCAGGGTTCACAGGAGATCGCAAAAGCCCTCATGGAGGGCTCCGAGCGGCAGATGAACGCTTTTCAGCAGATGCTCGCCGACGCCACGAACTCGTACGCCGAACTCATGCGCGCGCCCTTCGACCTCTACCAGAAAAACCTCGAAGCGATGAGCAAAAGGTCGAGCGAATAACGAGGGAGGAGAATATGCAGGCAGAACAAAAAACCTTCGACGTTCGGAATTTGATCGGGGGCGAGTGGACGAACGGCGACGGTCGCGACACCGAACCGGTCTACGACCCGGCGACCGGCGAAGTGATAGCGGAGACCCCGCTTTCGACGAAGGAAGACCTCGACGCGGCGGTCCGCAAAGCCGAAGAAGCCTTTCCGGCGTGGGCCGCGACGCCCGTGGTGGAGCGAGCTCGCGTCCTCTTCAAGTTCAAAGCCCTCCTCGAAGACCATTTCGAGGAGCTTCGCGACTTCGTCACCCTCGAGAACGGCAAGGACAAGAAGGACGCCGGCGGCGAAGTGCGGCGCGGCATCGAGGTCGTGGAGTTCGCGTGCGGGATGCCTACCCTGATGATGGGCGAGTCGGTGAGGGATGTCTCCCGCGGCGTGGACAACGTGAGTTATCGTTATCCGCTCGGGGTGGTCGCCGCCATAACGCCTTTCAACTTCCCGTGCATGGTGCCGCTGTGGACGATCCCGGTGGCTATAGGCACCGGAAATACTTATATCCTCAAACCTTCCGAGCGCACACCGCTCTCGGCGATTCGTCTCGGAGAACTCCTCACCGAAGCCGGACTTCCCGACGGGGTCTTCAACATAGTGCATGGCGCGCATGAGGCGGTGGACGCCATACTGGAGCATCCCGGCATAAGGGCGGTCTCCTTCGTCGGCTCGAAGCCCGTCGCCGAACACGTCTACAGGGGCGGAACGGCGTCCGGGAAACGAGTCCAGGCGCTCGCTGGGGCGAAGAACGCCATGATCGTGATGCCCGACGCGGTCCTCGATCAGGCGGTGCCGAACATCATCTCCTCGACGTATGGAAACGCCGGCGAAAGGTGCCTCGCCGGAAGCGTCCTCGTCGCCGTCGGAGAGGTGGGGGACAGGCTGGTGGACGAGGTGAAGAAGCAGGCCGAAGCATTGAAGGTCGGCCCCGGAAGCGAGGAAGGCTCGGAACTCACGCCCGTCATCCGCGACTCTCACCGCGAGAAGGTCCGCAACTACGTCAACGTCGGGGAGAGCGAGGGAGCAAGCGTCGTCCTCGATGGACGGGACTCTCCGCTCGACAGAGGCTTCTTCATGGGGCCGACGATACTCGACAACGTCACCGGCGATATGCGGGTGGGCCGCGAGGAGATCTTCGGTCCCGTCCTCTCGGTGGCGCGGGTGAAGGACCTCAAAGAGGCCGTCGAGTTCACCAACGGCTCTCCTTTTGGCAACGCGTGTTCGATCTTCACCGAAAACGGCGCTGCGATCCGGTACTGGAGAGAGAACGTCGAAGCGGGGATGCTCGGGGTGAACATCGGCGTCGCCGCTCCGATGGCGTTCTTCCCGTTCAACGGCGTAAAGGACTCCTTCTTCGGCGACCTCCACGCGACGGGCAAGGACGGTGTGCGCTTCTTCACCGAGAACAAGGTCGAGATCACACGCTTCTTCTCGGACCCCGCCAGTTCCGGGCCGACGGTGGAACCGGTCGAGAGCGGCGCGTAGAAGGTTTCGGAAGATCGAGGGCGGAAAACGTTGCCGCCCTCTTTCATTCGCCCTCGATGAGGCGTAAGAACTCCGGCAAGAGCGCGCCGTTCGCGCTGATCGCCTCTCCGCCGTACATGGTCTCGTTGCCGGACCAGTCGCCGAAATAGCCGCCAGCCTCGCGTAGGATCGGCGGGAAGGGGCCGCAGTCCCACGGGTTCATCGCGGGGTCGAGCATGAGTTCGGCCCGGCCGGTGGCGATGAGGGCGTGTCCGTAGGCATCGGACCAGCCCCGGCAGGAGAGGGCGGCGCTCTGGAGCCTGGCCCATTCTTCTTCGCGGTTGTATTTCCGGAAGCTCTTCGTGTCGGTGAAGCAGATGAGACTCTCGTCGAGACGATCCACGCTGGAGACCTTCGCTCTTCTTCCGTTCCAGAAGCACCCCAGGCCGTCGGCGGCGCAAACCATCTCGTCGAGAGCGGGGAAATATGCCGCTCCAACCTTGACTTCGCCCTCTATTTCGAGTCCGATCAGGACTGCGTAGAGTGGCACTCCTCGCGCGAAGGCGCGAGTCCCGTCTATCGGATCCACATACCAGCGATGACTCGCGCCACTCTCCTTGTCTTCGTACTCCTCTCCGAGGATGTCGTGGTCCGGGTACCTCGACTCGATCTCACGCCGGATCAAAGCCTCCGCCTCCCGATCCGCCATGGTCACTTCCGTGTCGTCTTCCTTGAACTCCGGTCTGACGCTGGTCTGGAAATAGCCCAGCGTGAGCCTTCCCGCTTTCCACGCCGTCTCGACCGCGAACTCCAGATGCTCGCTCAAGTCATGCTCCTCTTCTCGCCCAAAGAGGCGAGTCTAGCCGACGGAAAGGCTCGCGTCCGTGGCCGCAATGTTATGGAATCGAAACATTTTCGTAAAATATTCAAAAATTTCGTCACGAAATATAGCTTTTGTCACGAGGGGTAGCTAGAATGCCTTTTGCACGATCAACTGGAGGGTTTTGTATCTGGTCTGGAGGGGCGGATGCGTCGATTGTTGTTTCTTTGCGGGGCGTTCTTCATTGCTGGCGCGATCGCGGTCGGCGCGTCCGCGTATGATGTCCCGGAGGCCGAGGCGGCGCGGTACTCGCAGGTCGTGGACAACACCACGAAGGGACGCTTCGCCGCGCCCGGATGGGGCACCAGCACATACAGCAAGGCCACGATGTACGGCGACGACTACCGCTGCGCGAAGCCCAAAGGGAAAGCGAAGCCGGCGCGGTACAAAGTCAGGATACCCGAGAAGGCGAAGTACGCC